>NZ_JBMFWJ010000001.1:0-203591 GCF_049965395.1 Acidibrevibacterium sp. | reverse complement strand
TGCACTCCGAAACGATTGCCGCAGTGCCGATCATCGGTCCCACAAGCGGCTAAACAACAGGATCGAAGCCTCTCATCGCCATACGAGGCGACGAGAGAAGATTATGGCCCGGTTCAAGTCCGCCGGCCAAGCCCAGAGATTTCTCGCCACCCACGACCAGATCATCACCCTGTTCCGCCTGAAACGCCACCGCCTCTCCGCCCGATCATTCCGCCATCGTCGGGCTGACGCATTTTCACTCTGGGCCGATTATGCCGCCAACGTGGCCGCCTAATCGATCGTGACCCAGGTCAATCGCACCTCACCCAATCAACCTGACAATGCCCTCCTGACCGGAATTGGTGCTGATCGGCTGGCGGGGCGTCGCGTCAGACCGCCATTTCGATAGGGTGCGATGCGTGAGCGGCGTCGCGGTCTCCCGTCGCCGACCATTTGAGATCGCCCGTGTAACGCCAGGCGATGCGCCCGGCCTCGTCCAGGGCGAACAGGTGCAGCCAGCCATTGTCGAACAGCGCGCGCACGCCGGCGTGCCGGCCAAGGATCTCCGACATCGCTTGGCGCGGCGCCTCGATGCAGACCGACAGGCGCAGCGGATCATGCGCATAGCGCTCGCCATCATGCACCGATTGCCAGGGCAAGCCGACGCGCAGGAGCCCGCCATTGCCCTCGACCACACCGATCCCGCCGGTGACATTGTGCAGAAGCTTGTTGCCGCCCCCGAAAATATCCGGCGCCACGATCGAGCCATAGTATTGCAGGCTGATCCAACTCGCCACGACGACCGGAGCGGTCAGGATCAGCTCGAGAACGCTAAAGCTCTTGTCCTGTTTCCAGTCATAGTCATGCAGAAAGGCCCGCCCTTCCAGGCTCTTGCCGACCGTGCGCCAGCGCGGCGCGGCGATGAAGGCCTGGCATCCGGCGAGCGCCCATTCGGGCCGGGTTTCGGACCAGTCGCGGCTTCTGCGATGAATGGCGGCCTCGCTTGCGGCGCGCGGTAAGCGAAGGGCGCGTTCGGTCCGGGCGATCTTGCCCGCCGAAGCCAGCCAGGTTCTCGCCTGGTCGAGGTCGTCCGTGTGGGCGGCGGAGGGATGATCCTCGTCATAGAGGGTCACGTCGTCCGTAGTGGTATCGTGCAGCGCCGCCACAAACAGCGTGTCGTCGGGTATTGCCACGCCGCTGCTTGCGAGCCCCTCTCTCACCTCAACATCGTTCAAGAGCGACGCGAGCAGCCGGGCGTTGACCTCTCCGGAATAGCCGCCGCAGGCGCCGCACTGCAGGGCGCTGGCATGAGGATTGTTGACGACGTTGGCGCCGTGACCGGCCAGCAGCACCAGCCGCGCGAAATCGCGGGTCAGGGACATCGCGCGCAGCACGGTCTCGGCGGCCTTTACCCGGGCCGCCGCGTCGAGCGCGGGATCGAGCCGAGGCGGCGGGTCGCCTGGCGGCTGAGCGCCAAGCAATCCCAACGCATCGGTCAGGAGCTTGCCCACGTAAACGGCACCCGTCGCCTCGACGAAGGCGAAGGAGGAGACCGCAGCGAGCTTGAACCGACCCCAGGCGCGCTTCGCGCGTGCCTTGAACCGCGTCGACTGATCCTTCGCATGGAGATCGGGGCCGCCGGAGCACGACCTAAGTGCGGGGTTGAGCAGAACGGGCAGTCGTTTTTCTTCGATGTCGGAGGCGAACCGCCTATGCGCGATGGTCAGACCGAAAAAGCCCGCGAAGCCCATGGTCTGGATCCGGGGATCGAGGCTTTCCAGCGCCCGGCGCAACACCTCCGAACGAACATCGATGCAAAATGCGGCCTGGAGCGCGGGTCGGCCATCGCGCGCTTGAGGAGCCTGTCCTGCCAGCGTCTGCGCCAAAGCCCGTTGCGCGGCTCTCTCGGCGGCCTCCTGTAGGATGGCGTCGATGGCGCAATCGAGCGTCGGCGCGAGTGGCGCGGCATGCGCCGTCCGAACGCTTGCCCAAGGCGCCGCGATCTCAGCGTGGTAGTGCAGAAAGAGCACTTCTTCCCAGAGCAGCCGGATGGCTAGGAAGTCGGTGATCGTCTCGTCGGCATCGCCGGCGAGTTCGGCCTTCCAAAGCATGTAGCGGGCATACTGCGCCCAGCCGCCAAGGGTCATGAGCATCTGGTGGAAGTATGTTTCGGCGGCATCCGCCTCCAATCCCAGCCGCGTGACGACGCGTTCGACCACAGATGAGGCGGTCTCCGGTGCCTCTGATACGTGCAGGGCGAAGTTAGGCAGCCCGGCGATTTCGGGTGTGAGGTCGTGGGTGGCGATCGCCCGCCAGGCCGCGTAGGCGCCTTTGCCTTTCGGCGCGGCCCACAGCGCCTGTCCTTCATCGAAATAGCCGGCGGCCCAGGCTCCGAAGCGTTCGGCGATGATCCCCGGCCAATCGACGCCGGACAGGCGCGCCGCCAGTTCGGCGATGGTCGGAAGTGCTTTTGGCGGCGGCGCTTCGACGCTGGCCGCCGCCTTTAGGGCCGTAGCATCCGCAGGTTTCGGCCCCGTCGAGACGCTCGCCAGAGCGTCCGAAAGGTCAGCGTCGCTGATCACGCCTGTGGCGATCTTCTGAGCATACCAGCTCCGGGGCATGGTGACGGCGGCGCCGGCGACCCTTGCGAGCCGCGCGCCGACCTTGGCAAGGGGCTCGTCGGTCTGCCCAAGAAACGGATTGACCGCGACGCTGGACGCCAGAGGCCAGGCGGGCGGTATCGCACGCGCGGCGCGATCCATGGCCAAGGACAACGCTTGTGGGGCGGGCCAGGTCGAGAGGATTTCGTTGATCATGAGCGTTCTTCCTGGTCGGTTAGGACGGCTTGCGGATGGACCAGGCGCCGATCAGCCGGTCGAAGACGGCGTTGGCGTAAAGTCCGTTCGAAAGATGCACACGCAGGCCAGCGGCCGCGGGGTGGTTGGCCCAGAGGGGAAACATGGCCTGCACGACGGCGACGATGCCAAAGCTTGCGGCCGTCAGCGCGATCAGCGCCCATTCGAGCGGACCGGGAGCCGGTGGCGGTGGCAGGACATTCGCGGTGATCGCGGTTGCCGCCCACTGAAGGGCGAAGTAGCCGACCGCGGTCGCCACGGCATAGACGGCTGTGCGCCGTGTCAGCGCTCTGGGCGCCGCGTCGGCGAACCCTTGCGCCAGCAAATAGGCGACGCCGAAGATCAATATGGCGCCGAGCGCGATCGCCTGAGGCGACTTGTGTTCGAAACCGAAGCAAGCCCCGACAAGGACATAGATGGCGAGCGCCGACAGGAAGGCGCGGGCTACGGCGCCAGCCTTTGGCACGGCGACCGGGCCAGGCCTGCGGATCGCAGCCACGCGCTCAACGGCGCCGCCGGAGGCGAGGAAGGAATGCGCCTTGTAGAGCGAGTGGGCGACGATGTGCAGTAGCGCCAGGGGGAAGAGCGCCAGGCCGCATTCGAAGATCATGAACCCCATCTGGGCCACGGTGGACCAGGCGAGCGAGGTCTTGACCGCGGGCTGGGTCAGCATGACCAGGCTGCCGAACAGCGCGGTGAATCCGCCGAGCATGACCAGCGCGGCAAGCACGCCGGGCGCCAGCAGCATGACGTCGGCAAAGCGGATCAGCAGAAAGCCGCCGGCATTTATGACGCCGGCGTGGAGGAGCGCCGACACCGGCGTCGGCGTCTCCATGACTTCGGTGAGCCAGCCATGGGCGGGAAACTGAGCCGATTTGAGCGCGGCGGCGATCGCCAGGAGCCCGGCAGCGGCGGCGGCAAGACCTCCACCCGAACCCGACCGCGCGCTTGTAAGAATCATCGCGATGTCCGAAGTCCCGTAAGCGGCGGCCAGCAGGAAAGCGGCGCCCAGGAGCGCGGCATCGCCAAGCCGCGCCGTGATGAACTTCTTTCGCGCCGCGCGTTGCGCTGCGATCCGCTCCGGGTAGAACAGCAGAAGTCTGTGCAGCAAGAGGTCGGTGGCGATCCAGGCGATCACCAACTGGAACAGATTGCCGGCGGTCACCAGTAGCGCCACTGACGCCAGCGTCAAGCAAAGCCATCCGGTAAAGGCGCCTTGGCGGGCCTCACCGTCCAGGTAGGGCCGCGCGTAACGGACGACGATCCAGCCTACGAACGTGACCAGAAGCAACATGGTCGCGCTCACGGCGTCGAGCCTGATTGACAGGCCGACGCCGTGAAGCCCGATGACTGGACGACCGCCAGCGCCGGCGAGGATTAGCCCCCCGACTGACACCATCGCCCCAAGCAATGCGAGGAGCGAAGCGGTTTCGGCCAGTAAGGGGGCCAGTTTGGGCCGCCGACCACGATCGAGGAAGCTGATTGCTCCGGCGAGAATCAGCGGAGCGGGCGCCGACAGCGGCGCGAGGAAGTGCTGCACGAGAGCCCCCTTCAAAGACAATGACTGTTCGGGGAGGTTGGTACCTGATCACGAAATCCGAAAAAAATTCATTGTATCGGCAAAGTCGTTCGTTTTAATAGAACGATATGAGGGACCTGAACTACAATCACCTGCGCTACTTCTGGGTGGTGGCGCACGAGGGCAGCCTCACGCGGGCGGCCGAGCGCATGAACCTGTCGCAGTCGGCTCTTTCTGTTCAAATTCAGAAGCTTGAGCACCAGATGGGCCATCCGCTTTTCGAGCGCGTCGGCAGGAAGCTCATTTTGACAGAAGCTGGCCAGATCGCGCTCGACTACGCCGACACGGTGTTCAAGGCCGGCGACGAACTCATGAGCACCCTGCGGGGACAGCCGCTGGCTACCCGTCAGGTTCTCCGCGTCGGCGCGCTAACGACGCTCTCGCGAAATTTCCAGCTCGAATTTCTCCGGCCCTTGGTCGGCCGATCGGATGTCGAATTGATCGTCCGCTCAGGCAACATTCGCGATCTGCTGACACAATTGGAGGCGCACGCCATCGACGTGGTCCTAGCCAACAGCGCTGCGCCACGCGACGCCAGCTCGTCCTTGCGCAATCATTTGCTCAACGAGCAGCCCGTGAGCTTGGTCGGCCATCCGCGTGCCGATGGGCGCACGTTCAAATTTCCCCACGATCTCCGGTCGGAACCGATTCTTTTGCCGAGCCTGGACAGCGATATTCGCGTCGCCTTCGATCGGGTGCTCGAGCTAGCCGGGATAAGGCCGATCATCCTGGCCGAAGTCGACGACATGGCGATGCTGCGTCTGCTCGCCCGTGAACGGGAGGGCGTGACCCTCGTGCCTCCAATTGTCGTCCGCGACGAGCTTGAGACGGGTGCCCTCGTCGAGCACTGCCGGATACCCGAGGTCACGGAGACGTTCTATGCCATCGTGCAGAAGCGGCGGTTCCCCAATCGGCTGCTGAGTGAGCTTCTCCCGGCCGGAAAGCCCTAGACGAGGTCCAAGCCTTTACCACGAAGAGGGGCTGTCTGTCCGCCGCCGTGGCCGCAAACGGGCGCGTGGCAGCCGGACGCCGATGCCTGTGCCGCTGCGCCCGAACCAGCGTTGGCTTCCGACAACGGAACCGGGTCCACCAGCAAGGCCATTCTGAAATGGGCCAATGAGAACGGCGTCGAGTGGCCGAATGGCCGAGCTACTCGACCACGACCGGCGTAAGCCGCAGCCTGATAGGCAAAACACCACTATAGCTATGTCATTTGCGTAAAAAACAATATTAAAAGTGCCTACTAATGTTTGACATATGATAACTGTCGGGTGCATAGTGGATCGCAGCATGATCACCTCAGGCCAGATGCGCGCCGCGCGGGCGTTGTTACAAATTGACCAACGGCAGCTTGCGGAACTCTCCGGTCTATCCTTGCCCACCATTCAGCGCATGGAGGCGAGCGAAGGGGTCATCCGCGGTAATATCGACTCGCTTGAAAAGCTCGTCCGGGCGCTCAAGGCCGCTGGCATCGAATTGATTGGTGAGGGCGCCGCAAGTCAAAGCGGCGGCCGTGGCGTTCGGCTTTCTGGGGCCGGCGAGAGATGATCGCCGCGCTGTCCGGCATCCTTGTTTTCCTCATCCTCGGGCTAATCGGCGCGCTCCGCGGCCGAGGCGCTCACGTCATCGTCTATGGCGTGAGCCTTGGCATTGGCGTAGGGCTCGGCATCGTGGCCCTTCGCGCTCTTCTTGGCGACACGCCGGAAACGCTCGTTTTACCGCTCGGCCTTCCCTGGGTCGGCGCGCATTTCCGGCTCGACGCGCTTGCCGGATTCTTCCTTCTCGTCGTCAATCTCGGCAGCGTCGGTGCCTCGCTTTATGGGATCGGCTATGGCCGACACGAGCGTGACGCGGCGCGTGTGCTTGCCTTTTATCCATGGTTTCTGGCGGCGCTCAATCTCGTGATCATTGCTGATGATGCCTTTACGTTTCTGTTCGCTTGGGAGTTGATGTCCCTCGTATCCTGGGCATTGGTGCTCGCCCATCATCACGACAAAGCCAATCTCCACGCCGGCTTCGTCTATCTCGTGATGGCAACCTTGTCAGGCCTCGTGTTGTTGTTGGCTTTCGGCCTGCTCGCAGGCGAGAATGGCGGCTACGCCTTCGCGTTGATGCGCGCGGTTCGGCCGACACCGGCCATCGCCGGCGTTGTGCTCATACTTGCCTTGCTAGGCACCGGCGCTAAGGCCGGAGTGATGCCGCTGCACGCTTGGCTGCCGCTCGCTCATCCCGCTGCGCCGAGCCATGTTTCGGCGTTGATGAGTGGGGTCATGACCAAGGTCGCGATCTATGCCTTCGTGCGAATTGCCTTTGATTTACTTGGCGGGGCGTCGCAATGGGGTGCTGTGCTCGTGCTCGTGCTCGGTGGCGGGACAGCCGGGCTTGGGATTCTCTACGCCCTCATGGAAAGCGATCTCAAGCGTCTTCTTGCCTACAGCACGGTTGAAAATGTTGGCATCATTTTCATTGGTCTCGGCTTGGCGATGGCGTTTCAGGCGTCCGGATTCGCCATCGGCGCCGCCCTTGCACTGACCGCCGCGTTATTTCATGTGTTTAACCACGCCATCTACAAAAGCCTCTTGTTCTTTGGCGCCGGCGCTGTGCTGAACGCAACCGGCGAGCGCGACATGGAGCGTCTCGGCGGGTTGATCCACCGTCTGCCGCAGACGAGCTTCGCCGTGCTGATCGGCTGCGCCGCGATCGCCGCCTTGCCGCCGCTCAATGGGTTCGTGTCGGAATGGCTCACGTTCCAGGCCATTCTTCTGCGCCCGGCGCTGCCGCAATGGGGGCTCAAGCTGATGATCCCAGCGGATGGCGCTCTGCTCGCCCTCACCGCTGCGCTCACGGGTGCCTGTTTCGTCAAGTTTTTCGGGATAGCGTTTCTCGGCCGGCCGCGCAGCGACGCGGCGCGAGACGCCATTGAAGTGGATCACTTTTCGCGTGCCGCGATGTTTGGCGCGGCACTGCTTTGCCTGCTTCTCGGACTCTTTCCTGGCGTGCTCGTTGATGCCTTGGCTCCGGTTGCAAACATGCTTCTTGGTGCTCATCTCACCGGGCAAATGGCTCTGCCCTGGCTTTCCCTCATTCCCATTGCTGCCATGCGAAGTTCCTATAATGGTCTCCTGATTTTTCTATTCATTGTGCTCGCGACGTCGCTCGCCATCCTGACCATTCACCGCCTCGCGTCACGCGCGGTCCGCAGTGTGCCCGCCTGGGATTGCGGCTTTCCCGACCAGACGGCAATCACCCAATACACCGGCGCCAGCTTCGCGCAGCCGATCCGTCGTGTCTTCGCGGCGAGCCTTTTTCGTGCTCGAGAAACCGTATTCATGCCGCCGCCCAGCGACATTGCGCCGGCACGCATAGAAAAGATGTTGTCAGATCCGATCTGGGAGGCGCTTTATGCTCCGCTCGGGCGGTTGGTCAGCCGCATCGCCGATCTCATGAACCCGCTGCAGTTTCTAACCATTCGGAGATTCCTGGTCTTCGTCTTTCTCGCCTTGATATCGCTGCTTTTGGCGTTGGCGCTATGGCAGTGACGATGCCGTCCACGCTTATGTCGTTCGCGGCGCAAGGCGCGCAGATGATGCTTGTGCTGCTCGCGGCGCCCTTGTTCACTGGCTGGGTGCGTAAGGTAAAAGCGCGGCTTCAGCGCCGACGCGGCGCCTCGATCGTGCAGCCTTATCGCGATTTTAGACGCATGCTCGGCAAGGAAGCCGTGATTGCCGGAAATGCTTCCTGGTTGTTCCGAACCGTTCCGTATCTGATTTTCGCGCTGACCTGGGTTGCCGCTTCGCTGGTGCCGACTTTTGCCGGTGGCTTGATGTTTTCCTGGACCGGTGACCTGATCGTGATTACCGCGCTACTCGGTGCCGCCCGTTTTCTGCTCGCGCTCGCGGGCCTCGATATCGGCACGGGATTCGGCGGCATCGGTGCATCACGGGAGATGATGATCGCCTCCCTGGCCGAGCCGGCGATGCTGATGATCGTGGTAACATTGGCATTGATCGCCGGTTCGACTCAGCTTGTAACGATCGCGGAGTTCCTGCGCTCGGGTGTCGCCGGCTTGCGCGTCTCGCTGGCGCTGGCGTTAGTCGCGTTCGTGATCGTCGCGCTGGCCGAAAATGGCCGTTTCCCGATCGACAATCCCGCGACCCATCTCGAAGTGACCATGGTCCATGAAGCCATGATTCTCGAATATTCCGCGCGCCATCTAGCAATGTTGGAGTTTGCTTCTTGGCTTAAGCTGCTGCTCACAGCGTCCATGATCGCTGCAATTTTTTTCCCCTTCGGGATGGCAAGCGGCGGGGACGGCATCACAGCAATCAGCGATTTCGTCCGCGGTGGTTTCGCCTATGGCGGCAAGCTCATTGTTGCCGGAACGCTGCTTGGCATATTCGAGACCGCTATCGCCAAGATGCGGGTCTTTCGCGTTCCCAATCTTCTTGGCATTGCGCTTATGCTTGGGCTTTTGGCGACTCTACTGCTTTATGTCTCGCGAGGCCTCTGATGCACACGATCTCGTTCGACGTCGCAAAAATCCTGGCCGGGTCTTTGGTGCTTACCAGCTTTTTGATGATCTATCAGGTGCGCCTTCTCGCTCTCCTCAACATGCTTGGCATACACGCCTTCATCCTGGCGCTCGCCGTCGCGTGGCAGGCGCATGTTCAAGGCGCCGCTGAGCTCTATATTACTGCCGTGATCACGTTGATTTTCAAATCGGCGCTGATCCCCGCGGCTCTGCGTCGTATCGTCGTGCGATTTGGTCTTCATCGTGAGATCGAGAACGTGGCAAGCCTTGGGTTGGTGATGCTCGCTGGAGTCGCCTTGGTTGCGCTATCGCTCGAGGTGATGCTCCCGGTCACCGCGCAAGCCGACCCTTTGACGCGCACTGACATCGCCTTGGCACTTTCGGTCGTGCTGCTGGGACTCTTGATGATGGTAACGCGCCGCAACGCGGTCAGCCAGGTGGCGGCTTTCTTGTCGCTTGAAAACGGCATCGATCTCGCCGCCGCCGGCGCCCAGGGTATGCCGTTGGTGGTAGAGATCAGCATCGCCTTCTCCGTGCTGGTCGCGTTTCTGGTGATCGGAGTCTTCCTGTTTCGTATCCGAGAGCGCTTTGACACGGTCGATATGTACGCTCTCGATGCGTTCAGGGGAGACCGCAAATGATTGCGCTTATCGGCGTATTGGGCGTGCCTTTGATCGCTAGCGCGCTGCTCGCGGTGATTGCCGATTACCGTCTCTCGGCGCGGCTCAACGGTGTGATGAGTTTTATCGCCTTCGTCGCCGCGACACTGCTGTTCTGGCGGCGTCCGGCGAATGGTGATTTCTTGCTCGTGGATGATCTGAATGTAGTGTTCATTGTACTTTCGACATTCGTTGGCTTCACGACCAGCGTGTTTAGCGCGAGCTATATCGGTCATGAGCTGGAAACCGGGAGGCTCACGCCGGCGTATCTGCGCTTTTATCATGCCATGTTCCAGGTCATGATGTTTGGCATGAATTTGGCTCTGATTTCGAATAATATTGGGCTTATGTGGGTTGCCGTCGAACTGGCGACGCTGTCGACGGTGATGATGGTTGGGATCTATCGCACGCATGAGGCACTCGAGGCGGCTTGGAAATATTTCATTCTCGGAAGCGTTGGAATTGCGTTGGCTCTCTTTGGTACTATTCTCGTCTATCTTGCAGCGCGCGCGGCGATCGGCGGTGGGCTCGACGGTATGGCTTGGACTGTGCTCGTCGCCCACGCCCGTGGCTTCGATCCGGCGTTGCTCGACATCGCTTTTGTTTTTTTACTGATCGGCTACGGCACCAAAGTTGGCCTCGCGCCGATGCATGCATGGCTTCCAGATGCGCATGCCGAGGGACCAACGCCGATTTCGGCCGTCTTATCAGGGCTTTTGCTCAATGTCGCGCTATATGCGCTTCTGCGCTTCAAAATTCTGCTCGCGGCATGCCCAGGCGGGATCGCGCCCGGGCCGCTCATGATTGCGCTTGGCTTGGTTTCGCTTCTGTTCGCTAGTGTGATGCTCTATCGCCGCCGCGACATCAAGCGAATGTTTGCCTATTCCTCGATCGAACATATGGGTATCATCGTATTTGCTTTTGGTATGGCAGGGCCGCTCGGCAATTTCGCCGGACTTTTGCAAATGGTGATGCATAGTTTGACGAAGTCGGCGATCTTTTTTTCGGTTGGCCATGTTGCTCAGGTCAAAGGCACGCAGCGTATCGCGGAAATGGGCGGGCTGACGGAAAGCCATCCGTTACTCGGCTGGAGCCTCGTCGGCGGCGTCGCCGCTATTACGGGCCTTCCGCCATTTGGCGTCTTTACCAGCGAATTTCTTGTCATCAGCTCAACATTTGCGCGCGAGCCGTTGCTCGCGCTCGTGCTCGTGCTCGGACTCCTGCTTGCGCTCGGTGCTCTTTTGATGCGAGTAACGACCATTGCTTTCGGGCCCGTGCGTGGGCCGGCGGGACCTGCGCATGCGTCTTATTTGCCGATGTTTGCGCATCTCGCGCTCGTGCTGACGGCTGGAGTCTATTTGCCGAAGCCGTTGGTGGTATGGTTCCAGCACATCGCGGTGTTGCTCGGATGACTCCGTGGGACGAACTCGTCTCGCGTCTCTCGGCGGGTGCAACGTTACTCGGCCTGTGGGGTGAGCCGAAGCGGGTGCATATCGCATGGCTTGATGGTAACGCGATCAGGCATTTGGCGCGAGACTGTCCTGATCACCGCTATCCATCGCTGGGCGCGCGCTTTCCACCAGCGGTGCGCCTCGAGCGGGGCGCTCGCGATGTTTACGGTCTCGACCCCGTCGGCCTTCCCGACCGGCGGCCGTGGCTTGATCACGGCACGGCGCTGCAGACCTATCCGTTTCTCCCGGTCGAAGGTGACGCGTTGCATCAGATACCGGTCGGCCCGGTGCATGCTGGTATCATCGAACCTGGGCATTTTCGCTTTACTTGCGATGGCGAAACCGTAGTGCGGCTCGAAGCGCGCCTGGGTTATGTCCACCGCGGCGTTGAGCGGCTGATGAAGAATATTCCGTTGGCTTCGGCGGCGAAGCTCGTGGGAAGGATTAGTGGCGATAGCACAGTGGCTTATGCGCTCGCATTCGCGCAAGCTGCGGAGGTGGCGCTTGGCGTGTCGCCGCCGCCGCGCGCGGTGTGGCTCCGCGCCATCATGGCCGAACTCGAGCGGCTCGCCAATCATTTCGGAGATATCGGTGCCATTTGTAACGATGGCGGGTTTTCCTTGATGCTTGCTCATTGTGCCATTTTGCGTGAGCGGGTTCTACGCGCCGCGGAGACCTGTTTCGGCCATCGCCTGATGATGGATCGCGTCGTGCCAGGCGGTGTCGCGGTTGATCTCGCGCCGCAAGGTGTACGTGCGCTCCAGGAACTGGGCATTGAGAGTCGCGCGCGTTTTCCCGCCCTGGTGACGCTTTATGACCTAACCGCGTCGCTGCAGGATCGCACCAACGGCACCGGGATTTTGCCTGCCGATCTCGCACAGCAATTTGGCGCTGGCGGGGTCATCGGGCGGGCCTCGGGCCGGGATTTCGATGCCCGTCGCATCCCGGGCTATGCTCCTTACGACGCACTTACTTTCACGGTTCCGGTATTACATCAGGGCGACGTCAATGCACGGATTTGGATTCGTATCAAGGAGGTCGAGCAAAGTCTCGGCTTAATCGCGCAATTGCTTGCGGGTTTACCGCCGGGGACAACCATGGCCGATTTTCCGCCTGGCTCGGGCGAGGGAATGGCGCTGGTCGAGGGATTTCGGGGTGATATTTTCCTTTGGCTTGCGATTGCGGAGGGGCGGGTACAACACTGCCATGCACGTGATCCTTCGTGGTTGCAATGGCCGCTTTTGGAAACGGCGATCGAGGGCAATATCATCGCTGATTTCCCGCTCTGCAATAAATCGTTCAATTGCTCCTATGCTGGACATGATCTTTGAGGTGGGGTGATGCGGAAAATTCTTTTGCAAAGTCTGCTGCGCAAGCCCCTGAGTGAGCCACCACCGGTGCTCGCGGATCCGGCGATCGTTAGGCTCGCCCGCGAGCTAGATGTGGTAGCGCAAAAAAAGCTCGGGCGCGGCCTTTCGATCCGCGCCGTCGACGCAGGGTCGTGCAATGGCTGCGAGCTAGAGATGCACGCTTTGAACAATGCATTTTACGATTTGGAGCGCTTTGGCCTTCGCTTTGTCGCCTCACCTCGGCACGCCGACGTGTTGGCGGCGACTGGGATCGTTACACGGAATATGCGCGAGGCGCTGTTGCGCACCTATGCCGCGATGCCGCATCCGAAATGGGTGGTTGCGATCGGTGCTTGCGCGTACGATGGCGGACTTTTTGCCGAAAGCCCCGAGTGCGAGGGTGGAATCGGCGCGGTGTTGCCGGTCGATCTCTGGATCTCCGGCTGTCCACCGACACCGCGCGATCTCTTGAAAGGGCTTTTGACCTTATTATCGCCAAGCGTCGCGGCCCCTGCCGCTGGCCCGGCCTGATGCGGCGGTTTCGCGTCGGCTTCGGCCGCGGCCGTCAGGCGGAGGGGGAGCGGCTCGCCGTCTTTCCGGCACGCGGAGGTGTGAAGTGCCGTCGTGAGGTGATCGCGATGATCGGAAGGCCGCGAGGGGATGGGTCAGGCCTGGTTGGCGGCGGCCTCGAAGTGCGGGAAGCGGCCGCCGGTGTGTTTTGCGGCAACAGTCGCGAGCAGGCCCGAGAAGGCAGTGGCGGGGGCAGGGCGGCCGAGTAGATACCCTTGCATCTCGGCGTTGGATTCCTCTTGCAGCAGGCGAAGCTGGGTCTCGGTTTCGACCCCTTCCGCCGTGACGTCGAGGGTCAGGCTATCGGCGAGCGCGACGATCGCCCGCACGATCGCCATTGCCTCGTCATTCTCGCCGAGCGCTTGGATGAAGGAGCGGTCGATCTTCAGCTTGTCGAAGGGGAAACGGCGAAGATAGCTGAGACTGGAGTAGCCGGTGCCGAAATCATCGAGGACGATGCGAAGTCCGAGCGCCTTGAGAGCGCTGAGTGTCGCGAGCGTCGCCTCGGTATCTTCGATCAGCAGGCTTTCGGTGACTTCGAGTTCGAGGCGGCTGGCGGGGAGGCCGGTATTGGCGAGCACCTCGGTCACCGTCGCGACGAGGTTGCCGGCGCGGAGCTGGGCCGGCGAAATATTGACGGCGATGCGGTGCGGCTCTGACCAAGACGCCGCTTCGGCGCAAGCGGTTTCGAGAACCAAGCGGCCGAGTGGCATGATCAGGCCGCTCTCCTCGGCCAGTGGGATGAAATCGGCGGGTGAGATCGGGCCGAATTCGGGATGCCGCCAACGCGCCAGCGCCTCGAAACCGGCCAAGGTCTTACCATCGTTCTTGAAAAGCGGCTGGAAATGGATGTCTAGCGTCCGCCGCCGGATGGCAAGGCGGAGATCCTGCTCGAGATGCCGGCGGCGCCGCAATTCGGCATCCATTGCCGGGTCGAACATGCGCTGCGTGCCACGGCCGGCGCGTTTGGCTGAATAGAGCGCGGTATCCGCGTTTTTCAGCAACTCGTCGGCGTCGGTGCCGTGCTGCGGATAAAGCGCAATGCCGATGGAGGTATTGATCTGGACGAATGGCGCGCCAACTTCGACGGGCTCGGTTAGGGACGCGATCACTCGCTGTGCGACCTCGGTCGCGCGCGCGGCATCTGTCTCGGCCTCGGCCGTGAGCAGAATGACGAATTCGTCGCCCCCGAGGCGCGCGATGATTTCGGCGCCGCGCGCGCTAGCACGCAACCGGGCGGCGACGCGGACCAGAACCAGATCGCCGATCGGATGACCAAGGAGATCATTTACCGCCTTGAAGCGGTCGAGATCGAGCAAGAGCAGCGCCAAACTCTCGCCGCTGTTTTTCGCACGCGCGATCGCCGCGCTGATGCGCGCGCGCAGCAAGGAGCGGTTGGCGAGACCGGTGAGCGGATCGTGGTGCGCGAGATATTCGAGCTGCTCGGCGGCTTTTTTTCGCTCCGAAATATCGCGCAGGGCAACGACCTTCGCCGGTTTTCCGGCATACTCGATGTCACGTGCGAGAACCTCGACCGGCAGAACCGTGCCGTCGGCGGCGCGAAAAGCGCACTCCTCGAGGTCGTTGCGGCTGGTGGCAAGCCGTTCCTTGACGTGCTCGGTTTCTTGCTGGGCGGCGAAATCGAGCACTGAGCGACCGATGATGCGGTCCGCCGGCAAACCAACCATTGCGGTGAAGGCGGCATTGACGTCGATGATGATCCCGTCGCGGTGGATCATCAGCCCCTCGAAGGCGGAATCGGCGATCTGACGGAGCCGCCACGTCTCAGCGCGGTCGCGCTGCTCCATCTGCGCGTCGATGAAGGCGAGCATCAGCCCGGCGAGCAATATCAGGCTGCTGATCGCGGCCACCGCGATCGCGAGCAGCGCCGGCGTGAACACCGCATCCCCGGGCGCGATGCCGGGGCCAAGCACCGGCACCAGCACCACCGCCGTCATGCCCGTGAAATGCATAGCGACGATGGCGAAGGCCAGCAAAAGCCCGCCCAGCAGCCGGCCGGCGCCGCTCTGCCAACGCCCGGCGACAAAGAGTGCGAGCGCCCCGAAGGCGGCGCCGACGATGATCGCGGCGATGACATAAGAGCGCTGGAACATCACTAGGGCGCCAAGGCGTATCGCCATCATGCCGGTGAAATGCATGGCGGTAATGCCGAGGCCGACGATCGTGCCACCGAGCAGGGCGACGAGCGGGCGGCGAGGGGCCGAGAGGAATAGGGCGAAGCCCGGCAGCGTGCCGAGGATCGCAACCAGGATCGAAAACACCGTCCATGAGACGTCATAGGCGACAGGCATATGCGCGTGAAAGGCCAACATCGCGACGAAATGGAGCGCCCAGACGCCGCTACCGAACGCGAAGGTCGCGGCGATGGTCCAGGCGGCGCGGCCGATGCCGCGGTTTTTCATCGCCCGCGTGAGCATCGCGACCACGGTGATACAGGCAACGGCGCAGATAAGAACGGCCAGAGCGATCAACCGTGGGTCGTGCTGCTGAGTCAGACACGCAAGAACTTGGATCATTACTCTCTTCGCGTCGGACGAAGATGACGTGGACGCGAAGGGAGATTAGAGACCAAAAATTGATGAGGCGTTAATGAATGGCCGCCGAAAACATGTCGAAAAGACGGGGGGTCCGCAACTGGCCTGCTGCGGGCACCCCTTTTTCCTCAGGCGTGAATGTCGACATCCTTGGTTTCATGCAGGAACAGCGCGGCGACCACGGCGTTGAGCGCCGCGACAAGGATCGGGAACCAGAGGCCATAATAGATATTGCCCGACCAGGCGACCAAGGCCGTCGCCAACAGCGGCAGGATGCCGCCGAACCAGCCATTGCCGATGTGGTAGGGAAGTGACATCGAGGAATAGCGGATCTTCGCCGGGAACAATTCGACGAGATAGGCGGCGATCGGGCCGTAGATCATGCCGACATAAGCGAGCATGATCCAAAGCCAGAGAACTGCGAGCGGCCAGTTGATCTTTGCCGGATCGGCTTTCGCGGGATAGCCGGCGGCCTTGAGGGCCGCCAAAATTTTGGCCGTATCCGCCCCTTCGAGGGTCGTCCCGGCAACCGTCGTCACCACGTCCTTGCCGGCGATACCGGGCAGGGACTGAAACGAGAGCCCGGATTTGGTCAATAGGTCCTTGACCTTGTCACAGGCGCTGAAATGCGACCAGGGGCCGACGAAAACATGGAAATTGCAGTTATCCGCGGCGACGGTGATCGGCGTTGCGGCCTGGAAGGCGACCAGATCGGGATTGACCGCGCTGCTCAGGGCATGAAACAGCGGCATCAAGGTCAGCGCCGAGAGCACGCAGGACGCGATCATCAGCTTCAGCCGGCCGATGCGATCGGAAAGCCAGCCGAAGAAGACGAGTGTCGGCGTGCCGAGCACGAGTTGCAGGCCAATCATCAGATAGGCGAGCTTGTAATCGAGATGCAGCGTGATGGTGAGGAAGAACAGCGCGTAAAATTGCGCCGTGTACCAGATGACGCCCTCGCCAGAGCAGGTGCCGAAAAGCGCGAGGGCAACGTATTTGTTGTTGGGGTAATGGAAAAAACTTTCGGTGAGCGGGGCCTCGGAGCGCCGATTTTCTTCCTTGATCCGCAAAAACACCGGGCTTTCATTGAGCTTGAGCCGGACGTAGAGCGAGATGATCAGCAGGATGAGCGACAGCAGGAAGGGGATCCGCCAGCCCCAGGCGGTAAAGTCGGCCGGGGCGAACGTCTCGCGGCAGGTATAGATCACCGCCAGCGAGAGCAAGAGGCCGAGTGAGCCCGTGGTCTGGATCCAGCTCGTCGCGTAGCCGCGCCCATTGGCGGGGGCATGCTCGGCGACATAGGTCGCGGCACCGCCATATTCGCCGCCGAGCGCAAGCCCCTGCAGGAGACGCAAAACGATCAAGAGAATAGGCGCCGCCCAGCCGACGGAGGCGAAAGTCGGCATTAGGCCGGTGCCGAACGTGGCAAGGCCCATGACCAGGATGGTGACGAGAAAAGTGTATTTGCGTCCCACCAGGTCGCCGATGCGCCCGAACACCAGAGCGCCGAAGGGCCGCACCATGAAGCCGACCGCATAGGCCGCGAAGGCGTTGAGGAGGGCGGCGGTGTCGTTGCCCTTGGGGAAAAAGAGGCCGGCGAAAAACGGCGCTAAGGTCGCAAAGATGAAGAAGTCATACCATTCGAACACGGTGCCAAGCGACGATGCAAAGATAACCTTGCGTTCCTCGGCCTTGGTGACAGGGGTTAGGTGGGAAAAGCCGGCGGTCCCGCGCGGGGCTTCGGTGTAACTCATGATGTTCTGTTCCTCCCATATCGCCGGTCGGCATTCGGTGCCGATCGATGGATTGACTGATCGCGTGTCCGGTTGCGGTTGGTCCGCAAACCTCATCATCCGCGGGTATCTTTATCCGCAACCGAGCCGGAATCCAGATATTTCACCCGGCATCGCCGGCCACGGCATTTCAGCCTCGAACTATTGCCAGAGCGGCGCGACGCGCGCAAGATTGCCGGCAGAGCTGGCGCTAAGACCGGGAGGACGGACATGACCCATCAAGAAAGCCGCTATGGCGAGGTCTATCAGGCTTGGCGGCGCGACCCCGCAGCCTGGTGGGCGGAGGCCGCGAGCGGCATTGCTTGGCACAAGAGCTGGGATCGGGTGTTCGATGCGACGATCGGCCCCTATGGCGTCTGGTTTCCCGGGGCAGAGCTTAATATCTGCGAGAATTGCCTCGATCGCCACGTCGCCGCCGGTCGCGGCGCGCAGCCGGCGTTGATCTGGGACAGTCCGCTCGCCGGGCGGGTCGAGCGCTTCACCTACGCCGAACTGACGGCGCGCGCGGCGCGGGTCGCCGGCGCCCTCAAGGCTCTCGGTGTCGGCCGTGGCGATCGGGTGGTGATCTACATGCCGATGGTCCCGGAAGCGGCGATCACCATGCTCGCCTGCGCCCGAATCGGTGCCATTCATTCGGTGGTTTTCGGCGGATTCGCTGCCGCCGAACTCGCCGCCCGCATCGCCGATGCCAAGCCGCTTGTGATCGTCGCCGCATCCTGCGGGTTGGAGCCTGGGCGCATCGTCGCCTATCAGCCCATCCTCGATGCCGCCTTGGCGCTTTCTCCGCATCAGCCGCAAGCGTGCCTCATCTTGCAGCGGGAGATGGCGTCAGCGACGCTGACCCCGGGGCGCGATCACGATTTTTTGACCGCGGAAGCGGCCGCGCACCCGGTCGCGCCGGTGCCGGTGCGCGCCACCGATCCCCTTTATATTCTCTATACCTCCGGCACCACCGGGCGGCCGAAGGGGGTGGTGCGCGATCACGGCGGATACGCCGTCGCCCTCAATCTCTCGATGGGGATGATTTACGGTCTCGGCGCCGGTGATGTGTTCTGGACGGCCTCTGATGTCGGCTGGGTGGTCGGGCACAGCTATATCGTTTATGCGCCGCTGCTCGCTGGCTGTACCACCGTCATGTATGAGGGCAAGCCGGTGGGCACGCCGGATGCCGGCGCGTTCGGGCGGGTGATCGCGTCGCACGGGGTAAAGGTTTTGTTCACCGCGCCGACCGCGCTTCGCGCCATCAAGCAGCAGGATCCCGAGGCCACACTGCTCACCGCCCATGATCTTTCGCGTTTTGAGGCGCTGTTTCTGGCTGGCGAGCGCTGTGATCCGCCGACCGCCGAATGGGCGGCGGCGAGACTCACGCGGCCGGTGATCGATCATTGGTGGCAAACCGAAACCGGCTGGCCGATCACCGCCGGATTCCGCGGGCTCGGCCTGTTTCCCTTCAAGCCCGGCTCGGGCGGCCGGCCGGCGCCGGGCTACGATCTGCACGCGCTCGACGATGCGGGCGCGGTGCTGGCGCGTGGCGTGAGCGGCAATCTCGCCATTCGTTTGCCGCTGCCGCCGGGGGCCGCGCCAACGCTTTGGCACAATGACGCAGGGTTTCACACCGCTTATCTCAGCGATTTTCCCGGCTGGTATCGCACCGGCGATGCCGGCATGATCGATGACGACGGCGATGTTTGGGTGATGGGCCGCACCGATGACATCATCAACACCGCCGGCCACCGGCTTTCCACCGGTGCGATCGAAGAAGTGCTGGCCTCGCACCCCGATGTCGCCGAATGCGCCGTTATCGGTGCTCGCGACGCGCTCAAGGGGCAGGTGCCGCTCGGCCTTGTGGTGCTCAAAGCGGGGGTCGATCGGGCGCCGGCGGATATCCGCGCCGAGCTGGTGCACCTCGTGCGCGAGCGAATCGGCCCGGTCGCGTCGTTCAAGACCGCGCTGATAGTGCCACGCTTGCCGAAAACCCGCTCTGGCAAAATTTTGCGCGCGGCCATCCGCCGCCTTGCCGACGGCGAAGCGGCCAATCCGCCGCCCACTATCGAGGATCCCGCCGCTCTCGACGATATCGCGACCGCCCTCGATGGGGCCTCACGCTGAGCCCCGGCGGCCCCGCCGCCAGCGAGAAATTGGCGTAATATCATTATCTTGACCGGGGGCTCCGGCCTTTCGCCGGAGGCGTCGCGCGCCCGTACCCACCGCTCAGAGGATTTCTGAGATGGATTTCACCTCGGAAGATACCCGCTTATCTCGCGGATCAGCCATGATCACTCGTTTAACGAGAGGTAAATTTTCTTCTTCTCTTTATGAGCGCATTTGGTTAATAAACTTTTGGTTTTGGCGTAATATGCGGGCGCACAATGCAACCAATATGGGAAATCATCGTCGACTCCCCGCGGGTGTGCGGGTATGGCGCCTGACGATTTCGCCTATGGCGCCGGTTATGGCGTCGGTCAGCTCATCCCCTATCCCGAGCTGACACGGCTCACCCCCGACGAGACGGCGCTCGCCGGCCGCGACACCGCGCAGGAGCTCGATATCCTGCGTTGCTCCGGTCTCTTCGACGCAGCGTTTTATCTCCATGCCAATCCCGATATCGCCAGCAGCGGCGTCGAGCCGCTGACCCATTACCATCTCCATGGCTGGGCGGAGCGCCGACGGCCGAATTTTTACTTCGACCCCGCCTTCTATCTCGACGAGAATCCCGATGTTCGCGCCGCCGAGATAGATCCCCTGCTGCATTATGTCTGGGCGGGCGAGCGGGAGGGGCGGCGGCCGGTGCTATACTTCGACCCGGCTTGGTATCGCGCCCGCTATGCCGTGCCCGAGGATGAAATTTGCCTCGCCCATTTCCTTGCCCGGCGCCTGAGCGGCGAGACCAGCCCGCTCGCCGAATTCGATTCCGCCTGGTATCTCAAGACCTATCCCGACATTGCCGCGGCCGGGATGGATCCTTTCGAACATTTCCTTGTCCAGGGCCATCGGGAAGGGCGCAACCCCTCGCCGGGGTTCGATGTCCGGTTTTATCGCCGGCGCTATCTCCGCGGCGCGCCGGACGAAAACCCGCTCTTGCATTATCTTCGGCATCGCGGTGAGCCCGGGATTCATCCGTCCTGCCCGCCCGATGAGGTCAGTCTGCCGCGGGAAATGCGGCGTAATACCCGCCCCGGCCTTCATTTCGAGACCGTCGAGCCGGTTCCGGCGACGCATACCAGCGGGGCAAAGGTACTCGCCTTCTACTTGCCGCAATTCCACCCTTGCCCGGAAAACGACGCCTGGTGGGGCAAGGGGTTCACCGAATGGACCAATCTCGGCCGCGCTTTGCCGCGTTTTGCCGGCCATTATCAGCCGCGCATCCCGCGCGATCTCGGCCATTACCGGCTCGATGGGGCGGAGACGCTGGCGCGGCAGATCGAACTCGCCAAGGGGGCCGCGCTCGGCGGCTTCGTCTTTTATTTCTACTGGTTCAACCGCCGCCGCCTGCTCGATCAGCCGATCGAGACCTTCCTCGCCAATCCGCACCTCGATTTTCCCTTCTGCTTGATGTGGGCCAATGAAAACTGGACCCGGCAATGGGACGGGATGGATCATCAGATCCTCATCGCCCAGGAATATCGCCCCGAGGATGAGGCGGCACTGATCGCTTGTTTCGCCCGCCATTTCGCCGATCCGCGCTATATCCGCATCTCGGGGCGGCCGCTGCTTTTCATCTATCGCGCCGCCCTGATCCCCGATTCGGGCGCTGCCATCGCCCGCTGGCGCCAGCGTTTCCGCACCGAGCATGGCGAGGATCCGCTCCTCGTCATGGCGCAGAGCTTCACCGATCACGACCCGCGGGCGCACGGGCTCGATGGCGCGGTGGAGTTCCCGCCGCACAAGCTCACCACCGGGCTCGAGATGATCAATGACCGGCTGGAGCCGTTCGATCCCGATTTCTCGGCCGAAGTCTACGATTACGACGATATCGTCATCCGTTCGCTGACCACCGCGCGGCCGGATTACCCGTTGATCAAGACCGCGATCCCGGGTTGGGACAATGATCCGCGGCGCGAAGGCGGCGGGCTCGTTGTCCATGGCGCGACGCCGGCGCGCTATCAGGCCTGGCTTGGCCGGCTGATCGATGAGGCGAGGGCGCGGTCGTTCCACGGCGAGCCCTTGGTCTGCATCAATGCCTGGAACGAATGGGCGGAAGGGGCCTATCTCGAACCCGACGTCCATTTCGGCGCGGCCTTCCTCAACGCCACCGGCCGCGCCATCACCGGCCGGCCGGCCTCTGCCGCCGGGCTCGTGCTCGTCGGCCATGATGCGCTCGCCCATGGCGCGCAACAGCTTCTGCTTCACCTCGGCCGCCATTTGCGGCGCCATGCCGGGCTCGCGGTGACGTTTCTGCTGCGTGACGGCGGGCCCTTGGAGGCGGAATACGCTAAAGTCGCGCCGACCCTGGTGGTGCGCGAGGATGACGCCTTCGCGGCGGCGGTGCAGATGCTCTATCACGAAAAAGGGGTGCGGAGCGCGATCGTCAACACCACCGCCGCCGCGGCGCTCTGCCCGCATTTCGCGCGCCACGGCATCGCGGTGACGTTGCTCGTGCATGAAATGCCGCGCCTGATCGAGGAGAAGCAGCTTCTCGGCGCGGCCCGCGCCGCCGCCGCACATGTTCGCCACGCGGTGTTTCCGGCAGCCTTGGTGCGCGAGCGTTTCACCGACCTCATCCCGCTCGCGGCGACAAAGACGCATATTCTGCCCCAGGGGCTCTATCAGGCGATCAGCTTCGATGCCGAGGCGCGCCGCACGCTTCGCGCACGGTTTGCCATCCCGCCCGACGCGGTGCTCGCGATCGCCGTCGGCTATGGTGATCTGCGCAAGGGGTTCGATCTTTTTCTCCAGACCTGGCGCGCGGCGCGGCGGCGGGCCCGCAGCGTGCATTTTGCCTGGGTCGGGCGTATCGACCGCCAGCTCGAAGCCTATCTCGGGCCCGAGATCGAGGCCGCGAAAGCCAGCGGCACCTGCCATTTCCCGGGCTTTTGCGACGATGTCGCGGCCTGGCTCTCGGCGGCGGACGCGTTGCTTTTGCCGTCGCGGGAGGACCCCTATCCGTCGGTGATGCTCGAAGCCGCGGCCGCCGGGATACCGGTGATCGCGTTTGCGCAAAGCGGCGGCGCGGCCGAGTTCATCCAGCGCGAGGCGGCGGGCGAGGTGGTTTCGTTCGCCGAGTGCGAGGCGATGGCGCGCGCTTTGCTCGCCCTCACCAAGACGATGCCGAGCCCCGAGGAGCGCCAGCGCCGCGGCGCCGCGACGGCCGCGAAAAGCGCCTTCGGCGATTATGCGAGCGGTCTCCTCGCGCTCGCCTTGCCGGATCTCGTCGATATTTCGGTGGTGGTGCCGAATTTCAATTATGCTCGCTTCCTGCGCGCGCGGCTTGCCTCCATTTTTGGCCAGACCTACCCGGTGCGCGAGGTGATCGTCCTCGATGACGCCTCGAGCGATGACAGTATCGCCGTCGCCGAGGCCACCGCCCGCGAGTGGCAGCGCGATATCCGCGTCATCGCCAATGCCCGCCCCTCGGGCTCGGTTTTCGCGCAGTGGCGGCGCGCGGCGGAGGTGGCGCGTGGCGAATTTCTCTGGATTGCCGAGGCCGATGACGCCGCCGAGCCACAATTTCTCGAAAAACTCGCAGCCAGCCTCGCCAACGCCGCCGATGCGGTTTTCGCCTTCGCCGACAGCCGCGCGATCGATGCCGAGGACCGGACGCTATTTGCGAGCTATCGCGGCTATTATGCCGAAGCCGCGGGTGAAGGCGCGCTCGGCGCCGATGACGTGTTTTCGGCGCGCGGTTTCGCCCGCCGCTTCCTCGCCGAGCGCAATCTGATCCTCAATGCCTCTTCGCTGCTGTGGCGCCGGCGGGCGCTGCTCACGGCGTTCGCCGGGGTTGGCGATGACCTCGCGCGGTTTCGCCTCGCCGGCGATTGGCGGCTTTATCTCGAAGCCTTGACCGGCGCCGGCGACAAGCAGGCCGGCGGCAGCGTCGCTTACGTCGCAGCCCCGCTCAATCTCCATCGCCGTCACGAGGCGAGCGTCACCGCGCGCCTCGATCCCACCGGCCATGTTGGCGAGATCCGCGCCATGCACCGTCTCGCCGCGGCCCGCCTCGGCGGCGGCAAACCCCTGCGCGCCCGGCAGGCGGCCTATCTTCACCACATTATCGCGACGCTGCGAAAACCGCAGAGGCGCTGATGCCACGGGAATCCCCCCCCGAGAAAACCGGATGAGAGTTTTTTTTGCGTCTTTTCTGACATCACAAGAGAAATATTCTTGTTCTTTAGAGTAAAAACTCAATGGCGCGCGCGCTTTCCTCCTCGAGTCGCTCGAGCAGCGAGCGGTGCGCCCAGGTTTGCGGGTCGATCGGACGCGAGGCGGCGACATCGTCGGAAAACAGCGCCTCCATCCGCTGGGCGAAGGCGCGATCGAGGATCACCGCGTTGATTTCATTATTATAGATCACGCTGCGCCAATCGAGATTGGCCGAACCGACGGTCGCCCAGAGATGATCGATCACCGCCGTCTTGGCGTGGAGGACGACCGCGCGCCGCTCATAGATTTTTACCCCGGCTTTCATGAGCGCCGCGTAATGGGCACGGCCGGCGGCGATCACGGTGGCGCTGGAGCTATGCGCCGGCACCACGATCTCGACATCGACGCCGCGCCGCGCCGCCGCTTCCAGGGCGCGGTCGAGATCGGGGGTCGGCGCAAAGTAGCCGGTGGTGAGGTGGATCGAGGTCCGCGCCAGTGAGATCGCCATAAGCAGCGTGCGGTAGATCAGCGTTCGATGCTGCGAAGGCGTGCCATCGATCGCCTGCACTAGGGCGTCGCCGCGCGGCGCAGCTGGCGGCGGCGGTGGCGGCGGGAGGGTCGGGCCGTGCTGGCCCTGCCATGTCTGCTCGAAAATCTGCTCGAACTGCGCGACCACCGGCCCCTCGATCCGCACATCGGTATCGCGCCAGGCCAGTTTCGTCGGGTCTACCGGTTGGCCGCGGCGTTTCTGGCGGCGAATGTCATAGACCTGGTTGATATTGACGCCGCCGGTGATCGCGATGGCGTTATCAACGACCAGGAGCTTGCGGTGGTCGCGCCGGTTGAGGTCGAGCGGCAGGCCGGTGAAGAACCCGACCGGGTGATATTCGAGCACCCGCACCCCACCCTGACGGAGCCGTTCGATCAGGGAAGCCGGGGTATCGAGCGAGCCGAAACTGTCGAAGATGAGGTTGACCTCGACCCCCTCCGCCCGTTTGGCGAGCAGGAGATCGCCAAAGCGCGCCCCTTCGACGGGATCGAACTCATAGCTCTCCATATCGATCCGTCGCCGCGCGCCGGCGATCGCGGCACGCAGCGCGGCGTAGGTCTGCTGGCCATCGGTGAGCAGGGTGACGGCGTTGCCGCCGACGAATGGAGTGTGGGTGATCCGCTCCTCCTGGCGGCGCATGAGGTCGAGGGTGTTGCTCGAATAGGCGTCCGCGCGCGCGGCGGCGGCGATATCGGCGTCAACCGCCGGGAGCTGCGCACAACCGGCAAGCGCGAGCGCCAGGGCGACGAGCGAGGGGGCCAGCGGGCGGCGTTTTCGCATGCGAATCATTCCGAAGCGCCGCTTCCTTTACTCTTTCTTTGGACCCAGGCGGCACACTAGGCGGCATCGTGAGGCGTCACACGCCGGATGCCGGGGAAGGAGAAGCTGATGGACGATCTGCTGGTCGACTTTCTGACCGAAACCAATGAGAGCCTCGCCGAACTAGATGTCGCATTGGTGAAGCTCGAACGCGCGCCCGACGACCAGGAGACCTTGTCGCTGATTTTCCGCCTCGTGCATACGATCAAGGGCACGTGCGGCTTTCTCGGTCTGCCGCGGCTCGAACGCGTCGCCCATGCCGGCGAGAACGTACTCGGCCGGGTGCGCGACGGCAAGCTCGCCGCGAGCAGCGATATCGTCAGCGCCGTTCTCGCCTCGCTCGACCGGATCAAGCTGATCCTCGCCGGCCTCGCCGAGACCGGGGCCGAACCGGCCGGGGATGATAGCGCCTTGATCGCCGCACTCGATGACGCCGCCGCCGGGCGTCTTGCCGCCGCGCCTGCCGCCGAGGCGGCGGCGCCAAGCCTCACGGCCGAAAGTGCGCCGGTGAGCGAGGCCGACACGACCGAGCCCGAACCTGCGACGGGCGAGGCGCCAGCTCCGCCGGTCATGACCGCGCCCTCACCCACGCCCGTTTCCCCCGCGCCCGCCCCGATGCCGGCGGCGGAGGCGCCGCGCGAGGGCGGCGAGGCGGTGGTCGCCGGCCAGACCATCCGCGTCGGCGTTGACGTGCTCGAACATCTCATGACCCTGGTGAGCGAGCTGGTGCTGACCCGCAACCAGCTTCTCCAGCTTGCCCGCACCCAGGAAAACAGTGCCTTCGCGGTGCCGCTGCAGCGCTTGTCGCACATCACCTCCGATCTTCAGGAGGGGGTGATGAAAACTCGCATGCAGCCGATCGGCAATGCCTGGAACAAGCTGCCGCGGCTGGTGCGGGATCTCGCCCATGAACTCGGCAAGAAAATCGATCTCGTGATGATCGGTGCCGATACCGAGCTCGACCGCCAGGTCTTGGAACTGATCAAGGATCCCCTCACCCATATGGTGCGCAACAGCGCCGATCACGGCCTCGAGCGACCGGAGGAGCGGCGCGGCGCCGGCAAGCCGGAAACCGGCCACATCACGCTCAACGCCTTCCACGAAGGCGGGCACATCATCATCGAAATCGCCGATGACGGGCGCGGCCTCGATCTCGCGCGCATCCGCGCCAAGGCGCTGGCGCAAGGCCTCGCGAGCGAAGCCGAACTCGCTGCGATGAGCGAGAGCCAGGTGCAGCGGTTCATCTTCCATGCCGGTTTTTCGACCGCCGCCAGCATCACCGCGGTCTCCGGCCGCGGCGTCGGGATGGATGTGGTGAAAACCAATATCGAGCGGATCGGTGGCACCATCGATCTCAAAAGCATCGCCGGCCAGGGCAGCACCTTCACCATCAAAATTCCGCTAACCCTCGCCATCGTCTCGGCGCTGATCGTCGAGGCTGGCGGGGAGCGTTTCGCGATCCCGCAGATCAGCGTCGTCGAACTGGTTCGCGCCGGCAGCGAAGGGAGCGCCGATGGCGATCAGCCGGTGATCGAGCGGATCAACGCAACGCCAGTGCTCCGCTTGCGCGACCGGCTGCTGCCGCTCGTCAATCTTCGCGATCTTCTCGAACTCGGAAGCGCGGAGGAGCGCGCGGGTGAGCTTTACATCGTCGTCGCTCAGGTCGGCTCGAGCCTACTCGGCATCATCGTCGATCGGGTATTCGATACCGAGGAGATCGTGGTCAAGCCGGTCGCGCCGATTCTCCGCCACATCACCATGTTCAGCGGCAATACCATTCTCGGCGATGGGTCGGTGATCATGATCCTCGATCCCAACGGCATCGCCCGTGCGACCGGCAGTGGCAGCGGCGGCGAGCAGCGCAAGCCAATCGCCGAGACCGTCGAGGATGCGACGTCCGCATCGAGCACCGCGATGTTGCTGTTTCGCGCCGGCGATGCGGCGCCGAAAGCGGTTCCGCTCGGCCTCGTCGCCCGCCTCGAGGACATTCCACGCGATCGGATCGAGACCTCGTCGGGGAAGATGGTGACGCAGTATCGCGGCCGGCTGATGCCGCTGGTCGCGTTCGATGGCGTGCGTAGCGAGGGCGAGACCCAGGCGGTGCTGGTGTTCAGCGACGGCGAGCACAGCATGGGGCTGATGGTCGATGAGATCGTCGATGTCGTCGACGAGGTGCTGCGCATCGAACTCGGGACGGAGGCGCCGGGGCTGCTCGGGACGGCGGTGATCGCCGGCCGCGCGACCGACGTCATCAACATCGATTACTGGCTGCGCGCGGCGCAACAGGACTGGTTCCGTGGCTCGAGCACGGATGCGGCCGCGACGGCGCCGCATATCCTCATCGTCGAGGACAGCGATTTCTTCCGCCAATTGCTGGTGCCCTCTCTCGCCGCCGCGGGCTATCGCGTCACCGCCGCCGCGAGTGCCGCGCAAGCGCTGAAACTCCGCGAGTCGGGCGCCAAGATCGATGCCATCATCTCTGACATCGTGATGCCGGACATGGATGGTCTCGCTTTCGCCCGCCAGATCCGCGATGGCGGTGCCTGGGCGTCGCTGCCGATGATCGCGCTCTCGGGCCGTGTCGAGCCGGCCGACATCGAAGCCGGCCGTGACGCCGGATTCACCGATTACGTCGCCAAATTCCAACGTGAGGCGCTGCTCGACAGCCTGCGGCAATGCCTCGGTCACATGGTCGATCAGTGAGGAAAGAAAACCGATGAGCGCAACCCTGATGGAAAGACCGCGCGCGGATGAGAGCGCCTATGATGGTGACACGAGCGGCGAGCAGGTTTTCGTTACCCTCACCCTCGCCGATCAGCTCTGCGGCATTCCGGTCTTGATGGTGCGTGACGTGTTGTCGGCACAGAACATCACCCGGATTCCGCTGGCGCCGGCGGAGATCGCGGGCAGCCTCAACTTGCGCGGGCGCATCGTCACCGCGATCGACCTTCGTCGCCGTCTCGGCCTGCCGCGGGTTGAGGGGGAGGCGGCACGGATGGCGGTGGTCACCGAGCAGAGCAGCGAACTCTACGCCTTCCTCGTCGATCAGGTGAGCGAGGTTCTCAGTCTCTCGGGGCGCGATTTCGAGCGCAATCCGCCGACATTGCCGCCGGTCTGGGCCAATCACAGCCGCGGCATCTATCGGCTTGCCGGCCGGCTGATGGTGGTGCTCGACGTCGCGCGCATCCTCGCTTTGGACCCGGTTCAATAAGTGACCAGCGAAGGGAATGCCGATGACCGCTGAGGGGTGCGTCTGTCTCGTCGTCGATGACAGTCGCGTCGTGCGTAAGGTCGCGCGACGCATTCTGGAAACCCAAGGATTCGCCGTCGAAGAAGCCGAGGATGGCCAGCAGGCGCTGGAGGCCTGCCGTCGACATTTGCCCGGCGTCATTCTGCTCGACTGGAACATGCCGGTGATGAACGGCATCGAATTTCTGCGCGCCCTACGCCAGGAGTTCGGCCCTGACCGGCCGACGGTGGTGTTCTGCACCACCGAGACCGAGATGAGCTTCATCGAGCAGGCGATCGAGAGTGGCGCTCAGGAATTCATCATGAAGCCGTTCGACGAAGGGATCCTGCTCGGAAAATTCGCTCAGGTGGGTCTGCTTTGATCGCCGCCAGCACGACGGCAGCGACGCCCCGGCCGGCCACGAACGGCGGCGAGGCGAAGATCCGTGTCGCCATTTGCGATGATTCCCTGGTCATCCGCGGCGCTCTCGCGCGGATGCTGGAGGCGGAACCCGATTTCGCCGTCGTCGCCCGCATCGGCGATGGGGCGCAGGCGGTGGCGACGATCCGGCGCCTGGCCACGACGACGCCGGTTGACGTCCTGATTCTCGATATCGAAATGCCGGTGCTGGACGGGATGGCAGCACTCCCGCAATTGCTCGAAGCCGACCCCGGATTGCGGGTCATCATGGCCTCGACGCTGACGACGCGGGGCGCGGAGATCGCGCTTCGGGCGCTCCGTCTCGGGGCGGCCGATTACGTGCCCAAACCGTCGAGTACGATGATCGCCGATGACAGCTTCCGCCGCGAACTGATCGCCAAGATCCGCGGCCTCGTTCGCCTGCGCCGGAGCCGGGCACGGCCGGCGCCGTCAGCGTCCGCGCCGCCGGTCGCGCTTCGTCCCGGGCTGGCACGGCCGCCCCGCTTGCTTGCGATCGGCAGTTCCACCGGCGGCCCGCAAGCCTTGTTCACGCTCATCCCCGCCCTCGGGAAGGCGCTTTCAGTGCCGGTGGTGCTCACCCAGCACATGCCGGCGACGTTCACACCCATCCTCGCCGAGCATCTTGGTCGCCTCGGCGGCATGCCGTGTGCCGAGGCGCGGGATGGCGAGGCGCTGCAGCCCGGGCATATCTATCTCGCGCCGGGTGACCACCATCTGTTGATCCAGCGCGACGGCACCACCTTGCGCGCGCGACTCAGCACCGATCCACCGGTCAATTTCTGCCGTCCCGCTGTCGATCCCATGCTCCAGAGTGCCGCCAGCGCCTGCGAGGGGCGGGTGCTCGTCGTGATGCTGACCGGTATGGGCCATGACGGGCGCGAGGGCACCAGCGCCGTGGTCGCCGCTGGCGGCGCCGCGATCGCTCAGGACGAGGAGTCGAGCGTCGTCTGGGGCATGCCCGGCGCCATCGCCCAGGCCAAACTCTGCCACGCGGTTTTGCCGCTGACCCGCATCGCGCCAAAGGTTCTGGAGATGATCAGACGATGACACCGGCGGCATTCGAGGTCTTTGCGAGCCTGCTCAAATCCCGCTCCGGCCTCGCCATCGGGCCGGACAAGACCTATCTCCTGGAAACTCGCCTCGCGCCCTTGCTGCGCGCGCACAATCTCGTCGATCTCGAGGCGTTGGCACTCACTCTGCGCAGCGGTGGCCATGCCGCGCTCGCCGCCGCGGTGGTCGAGGCGATGACCACCAACGAGACCTTCTTTTTCCGCGATGACAAGCCGTTTGCGCATTTTCGCAACCAGGTTCTGCCGCAGCTTGTTTCATCCCGTCCGCCCGGCGCCGGGCTTCGCGTGTGGTCGGCAGCGGCGTCGACCGGGCAGGAAGCCTATTCGCTGGCGATGATCGCGGCCGAGAGCCAGGCGCTGCTCGGCGGGCGGCGGGTCGAGATTATCGGCACCGATATCGCGCGCGAGCCGCTCGAGCGCGCTCGCGCCGGCCTATACACCCAGTTCGAGGTCCAGCGCGGCGTGCCCATGACCGCACTGGTCAAGCATTTCCGCAAGGAGCCGGAGGGCTGGCGGATCATCGAACCGCTGCGCGCCATGGTCAGCTTCCGGGAGTGGAATTTGCTCGCCGATCTCCGCCCGCTCGGCCAGTTCGACACCATTTTTTGCCGCAATGTGCTGATCTATTTCGATCAGCCGACCAAGAGCCGGGTTTTGGAGGCGATCGCCGAGCGGCTGGCGCCGGATGGCGTGCTCTATCTCGGCGGCGCGGAGACTATTCTCGGCCTGACCGAGCGCCTCGTCGCCGCGCCCGGCGGCCATGGCGTCTATAGGCGCGCCATGGCCGGCGCCTCTCCTGCCGCCTCGGCTCCCGCCGGCGCGGCCTCGCCGCCGGGCAAGACTTTGGGGGCGATCGCCTCGGCGATGAAGCCGATCAGCGCCTCGGCCGCCGCCGTCACCGACAGCCGTCCGGTATCGAGTCTGAGATCAGGCTTGGCGGGCGCTTCATAACTGCCATCGATGCCGGTGAAGCCAGGTAAAACGCCGGCGCGGGCCTTGGCGTAGAGCCCTTTCGGGTCGCGCGCCTCGCAGGTCGCGGCGTCGGCGGCGATGTGGATTTCGTGGAACAGGTCGCCGCCGATCCGCCGCGCCTCGGCGCGCATCGCGATTTGCGGTGAGATTAATGCGACGATGACGACGAGCCCGGCATCGGCCATCAGCCGCGCGACCTCGGCGGTGCGGCGGACATTCTCCTCGCGCTCGCGCGGCGAGAAGCCGAGATCGGCGTTGAGGCCGGTGCGCAGCGTGTCGCCATCGAGCACGACGGCATCGATACCATCGGCGAAAAGCCGCTGCTCGGCCTGGCGGGCGAGCGTCGATTTGCCGGCGCCAGGCAAGCCGGTGAGCCAGAACACAGCGCCACGATAGCCTTTCGCCGCCGCGCGCGCGGCATGCGAGACCGCGGCGTCGAGCGGGAAGACGTGCTCGCGCCCGGCGGCGACGCCAAGGATGGGCGCGCCGCCGACGATGTGCTGATGCCCATCGACCAGAACGCCGCGCCCGCCGCCCTCGGGGCGGAAGGGATCAAACAGCACCTCCTCGGCCGCCGTCAGGGTGATGTCGGCGAAGCCCTCCGGCGGTACTTCGGTGCCGGCCTCGGCCGAGAGATCATCGATCCGCACCACCCGCTCGATGGCGCTGACCCGGACCTTGTATTCGGCGGTCGCGAGGCGGAGCTGAAAGCTCTCGCCCAAGCGCAAGGGCTCCTGGCGCAGCCAGAACACCCGTGTCGCAAGGCGCCGGGCGCGCAGCGGCGCGGCGTTCGGATGATAGAGCAGATCGCCACGCGCGACTACCACCTCGGGCGCCAGCTCCAGTGCAACCGACTGGCCGGCGCCGGCGCTTTGCGCTGGCGGCGTCGGCCAGCCGGCGAGGGCGGTGATCGTCGCGCGATGGCCGGCGGCGCCGATCGCGACGGTATCGCCGGCGGCGAGCCGGCCGCTATCGATGCGCCCGACGACGAAACGCCGCTCCCCCTGGCGGTAGACGTCCTGGACCGAGAGGCGGAGCGGCCCCGCGGTCGCGGGCAGCGGGCGTGGCAGGGCGGCCAGCGCCTCGGTCAATGTCGGGCCGCGATACCAGGCGAGATGCGGCGAAGGCGCTGTGATATTGTCGCCATGACGCGCCGAGACCGGGATGACGGCGCGCGGCGTGATGTCGAGCGGGGTGAGAAGTGCCGTGAGCTGGCTGGCGACGGCGTCGATGCGGGTGCGGTCGAAATCAAGCAGGTCGGCCTTGTTCAAGACCACGATCACCTCGGCGACGCCGATCAGGCGGAGCAGCATGGCGTGCCGCCGCGTCTGGTCGCGCACCCCCTCGGTCACGTCGATGACGAGAACGGCGGCGCTGGCGCCGGCGGCGCCGGTGATCATGTTGCGCAGGAATTGGCGATGGCCAGGGGCATCGACGATGACGAAGCCACGCCCGCCGAGGGTGAAGGGCAGCCGCGTCGCATCGATGGTGACACCTTGGTCGCGTTCGGCCTGAAGGGAATCGAGCAAGAACGACCATTCGACGCCGAGCCCGCGCTTTTCGGATGATAGCTTGGCGGCGTCGAATTTGCCGGCGAGGAGATTATCGGTGTCGTGCAAAAGCCGGCCGATCAACGTCGATTTGCCGTGATCGACATGGCCGACGATGACGATCGGGGTCGGCATTTCGCCAGCAAATGGCGGGTTGGTGACGGGAGGGGCGGGATCGAATTCGGTGTTCATGGAGGGCTCCTTGCCGTGCACGCTCAGAGATACCCGGCGACGCGCAGCCGCTCGAAGGCGTCCTCCGATTCATGGTCCATGGCGCGGCCGGCGCGCTCGGGCTCACGCGTCGCATGAAGCTCGGCGATGATGTCCTCGACGGTGCCGGCCGTGCTCGCGACCGGGAAAGTAATGTCCTGGTCGCCGAGCGAGCGATAGCGTTTGCCGTCACGGGAAAAATAGAGATCAACGACGGGGATCTTCTCACGGGCGATGTAGCGCCAGATATCGATCTCGCGCCAGGCGAGAAGGGGATGGACGCGAACATGGGCGCCATCCTCGAGCGGGGTTACGAACTGGTCCCAGAATTCCGGCGGCTGGTTGCGGACATCCCAGCGGTGGCTCGCGCCACGCGGGCTGAAGACGCGCTCCTTGGCCCGGGTTGCCTGCTCGTCGCGGCGGATGCCGGCGATCACGCCGGCGAAGCGGTGGCGCTCGATGAGGGCGGCAAGGCCCGCCGTCTTGCGCGCCGCCGAGCGCGCCGCTGGCGGCAGGCTGGGGTCGATCTCCTCTACCGGCGGGCAGGTGCCGATGATCAGATCGAGCCCCCATTCTTGGGCGTAGCGTTCGCGGAAGGCGTACATTTCGGGGAATTTCTTGCCGGTATCGACATGCACCACCGGAAACGGCACTTGGCCGAGAAAGGCCTTGCGTGCCAGCCAGACGCAGACATTGGAGTCCTTGCCGAGCGACCACAGCATGGCGAGTGGCTTGAGGCGCTGATAGGCCTCGCGCAGGATAAAGATGCTTTGGCTCTCGAGATGGTCGAGATCGGTCATATCCGGGGTCATTCGGGGTGGTGTCTCTCGCTGGAAGGGCTCATCGACGACGCCGCGGCCCGATCGGATAGCGCGGCGCCGGGGAAGTGTATACCGCATTCGGTCTTAATTTGTCCTGACCAACGCCCGGCACGAGGATCTTCGTCGGGCGCGGTCGCGCGCGTGCAGGGGGCGCAGCCGATCGAGCGATACTGGCGCGCGGCCAAGGGATGTGGGGGCAGGGCGCGGGCGGTGAATTCGGCGGCGATGCGGGCGGCGTCCCAGTCGGCGAGCGGGTTGAGTTTGATCTTGCCCGCCGCGATCTCGATGAACGGCAGGCCGGCGCGGGTCGCCGCCTGAAAACGCTTGCGGCCATTGACCCAGGCGTCGAACGGCGCCAACGCGGCGGCAAGCGGTGCGACCTTGCGCCGGGCGCAGCAGGCATCGGGATTGAAATGCCAAAGCGTTCCATCCGGATCGTCGCGCGCCAATGTCTCCCGATCTGGGGAAATATCGCGGACGTCGCGCAAGCCGAGATGGGCCGCAAGCTCGCGGCGATAGGCGAGGGTTGCGGGGAAATGCTGGCCGGTTTCGAGGAACAGGACCGGGGTTGCCGGATCGATCTCGGCGACGAGGGCAAGCAGCACGGCGGATTCGGCGCCGAAGGACGAGACCACGGCGATGCGGCCGACAAAAGCGACGGTGAGCGCGTGGCGCAGCAGGGCAATCCCGTCGAGCGGCGTATCGCGCGCGGCCGCGACGGGCAGCGGGTGAGGCGGGGCGGGGAGAAACGGGGGCATGGCGGTGGCTCGGCGACAGGGAGGCCGGCATTTAGCCCTAATTTCACTAACAAACAAGGTGAAATTTTATAATATATCAAACTAGTGTATATATTTATAATTAACAGAAATTCATCGCTATTAAGCCGATCCTCCGGCGCTTTTGGCGCGCAAGGCGGCATAGCGCCGTTCGACGGCGCTTCGCGTGACGCGCGCGGTGCCGATCCCGGCGATCGCCACGGCGCCGGCGGCAAGCCCCCAATCGAGCGCATCCTCGGGTGCAGCCCCACGCGCCAAGGCGAGCACCATGGCGGCGAGAAACGCATCGCCGGCACCCACCGCGCTATGGACCTCGGCCGGCGGCGCCTGGCGGCGGAGGACGCCGGCTTCACTCGCCAGGATCGCACCGGCGGCTCCGAGCGTCACCACCACCATCCGCGCCGCGCCATTGCGCACCAGGGCGAGCGCTTCCTTCTCCTGCGCCGCCGGATCGGGAAGGGTGCGGCCGACCAATATTTCGAGTTCGCGCAGGCTCGGCTTCAAAAGCGTGATGCCATGCCCGAGCGCGGCGCGCAGAGCTTCGCCAGAGGTATCCAGCACGAAAGCCTGACCGCGCGCCGCCGCGAGACGCGCGGCTTCGGCATAAATCCCGACCGGCACCGCGCGCGGCAGGCTGCCGCTCGCGACCACATAGTGCTCTGATGCCGCCGGGAGAGCGGCGAGGGCGGTGTGCCATTCGGCGTCCGACAGCGTTGGCCCTTCCGGCACGAAGCGATATTCGCGCCCGCTGGTCTCTTCGCGGAAGGTAAACGAAACCCGAGTCCGACCGGCGATCGGCACGCGATGGCGCGGCACCCCGGCCTCCTGGAGCAATGCATCGAGAAACCGCCCGGTCACGTCGCCCGCGGCAAAGATCGCCAACGTCTCGCCGCCGAGCGCATGCACGACGCGCGCGACATTGACGCCGCCGCCACCGGGATCGACATGCTCGTCATGGGTGCGGATTTTGTGGGTCGCGGCAATCACCGGGGCGGTGGAGACGAAATCGACGGCCGGATTGAGGGTCCAAGTGACGATGCGGGGTGGCGTCCGGGTCATGGCATCGGCTCAGGGCACGACCCGCATCCGGTCGATCACATTTTCGACCCCGGTGGCCGACCAGGCGGCGTTTTCGGCGATGCGACGGGCAGCGAGGCTTCGCACCTCGCCGGCGAGCGTGACTTCGCCACCCTGGGTCACGACCGTGATGCGCGAGGCGTCGATCTCGGCGTGGCGGGCCAGCGCCCGACGCACGGCGTCGTGGATATTGGAGGCGCCTCGGGGCGGGCGGACGACGATCTCGTTCTTGATCGCAACCACGCCGGCGAGCGGCTGCACCCGCGCCTCGACATCCTCTTTCTGGTATCGCCAATCGACCGCGCCGATCAGGGTCACGACCCCGGCCTCGACCTTGACCTGGATCCGCCCCTCGGGAATCCGCGCGTCCCAGCGCAGGATGCTCGCGATGCGGTGGGCGATTTCCTCGTCGGAATGGCGGGCCTCGCGGTTGAGGCGAACCTCGATGTCCTGGGCGAGGCCGAGCACCCCGCGGACATGCCAGACCGCGCGCTCGGCGGCTTTTTTCTCGGCGTAGCTCGCGACGAAGCCGCCCAAGGTGACGATGCCGTCACGGACATGGACGGTGATGTTCGTTGCATCGACGTGCGGCGCCCATTCCAGCTCTTCCCGCACGAGACCGTCGAGAACGAGGTCATCCCTATGATCGGACATGGTCGGAAACTCCACAATCACGTTTTGCTGGCGGTTTGTTCGGCATCATGGACGATGGCGAGGGTGCGGAGCAGGCTCGCCGGATTGACGCTGATCGAGCCGATGCCGAGACCGGCGAGAAACGCGGCGATTTCGGGGTAATTCGCCGGCGCCTCGCCGCAGATGCCAACCTTGCGGTGATTGCGCGCAGCGCCGGTGACAGCAAGGCGCAGCATTTCCAGCATGCCGGGATCGCGCTCGTCGAAATCGAAGGCGACGATGTCGGAGTCGCGATCGACGCCGAGCGTGAGCTGGGTCAGATCGTTCGAGCCGATCGAGAATCCATCAAAGACTTCAGAAAACGCGTCGATCTGGATGACGTTGTTCGGGATCTCGCACATGACATAGATTTCGAGCCCGTCCTCGCCGCGCCGCAGACCGTGGCGTGCCATTTCGGCGAGCACGGTTTTCGCCTCGTCGACGCGGCGGCAAAACGGCACCATCACGAGCAGATTGGTGAGACCCATCTCGCGGCGGACGCGCAGCAAAGCCGCGCATTCGAGGGCGAAGCCTTCGGCATAGGCCGGATGCGCATAGCGCGCAGCGCCACGGAAGCCGAGCATGGGATTGGCCTCTTTGGGCTCGAAGGCGCTGCCGCCGAGCAGGGCCGCGTATTCATTGCTCTTGAAATCGGAGAGCCGGACGATCACCGGCCGGGGATGAAACGCCGCCGCGATGGTGCCGATCCCCTCGGCCAGCTCGCGGATGAAGAAAGCTTGCGGAGAGGGATCGTTGCGGCTCAGTTCGCTGATGCGGCTGCGCTCGGCGTTGCTGACCTTCTCGGGATGCACGAGCGCCATCGGATGGACGCCAATATGCTCGTTGATGATGAATTCCATGCGCGCGAGCCCAACCCCGGCGCTCGGCAGCATCGCCGTCTTGAAGGCGAGATCGGGATTGCCGAGATTGACCATGATCGGCGTTTTCGGAAGCGGCAGCGCCCCGGCATCGACATGGCTGACCTCGAAGGCGAGCGCGCCGGCATAGACCGTGCCGACCTCGCCATCGGCGCAGGAGACGGTGACGGTATCGCCGGTGTGCAGCGTCGCCGTCGCGACCCCGGCGCCGACCACCGCCGGCACGCCGAGTTCGCGCGCGACGATCGCGGCATGGCAGGTGCGTCCGCCGTGATCGGTGACGATGGCGCCGGCGGTTTTCATCACCGGCTCCCAATCCGGGTTGGTCGCCGCGGCGACGAGAACCTCGCCGGGTCGGAAAATTTCCAGATCCTTGGCCGAGGTGACCACGCGGACGACGCCGGTTGCGATCTTCTCGCCGACCGCCCGCCCGGTCACCACCGCCGTGCCGCGCGTTTGCAGCGTATAGGTGTCGAGCCTCTCCGCCGTCTTGCGCGCGGCGACGGTCTCGGGGCGGGCCTGGACGATGAAGAGCGCGCCGCCTTCGCCGTCCTTCGCCCATTCGATGTCCATCGGCTGGGGATGCCCGGCCTGAGCGGAATAATGCGCCTCGATGGCGAGGGCGGTGGCGGCGAGTTCGAGCACTTCGGCGTCGTTCAGGCAAAAGCGCAGGCGTTTCGCGGCCTCGGTCGGCAGGTTCCGGGTCGTTGCGCCGAAATGGCCGGGGGCGAGCCCCATGGTGAGCTGCTTGCTGCCGAGCGTCCGGCGCAGCACGGCGCGATGCCCGGCGCGAAAACTCGGCTTGTGGACATAGAATTCGTCGGGATCGACGGCACCTTGCACGACGTTTTCGCCAAGCCCGTAAGAGCCGGTGATGAACACCACGTCGCGAAAGCCGGATTCGGTGTCGAGCGTGAAGATCACGCCACTCGCGGCGGCATCGGCGCGGATCATTTTCATCACTCCGACCGAAAGCGCGACCTTGAAATGGTCGAAGCCGTTATTGACCCGATAGACGATGGCGCGATCGGTAAACAGGGAGGCGAAACAGCGGCGGCACGCCTCGAAGAGATCCTCCTCGCCGACGATGTTGAGGTAGCTCTCATGCTGGCCGGCGAAGCTGGCTTCGGGCAGATCCTCGGCGGTCGCGGAGCTGCGGACGGCGACCGCGACATCCGGGCCGTATTCGCGCGCGAGTTTGGCATAAGCATTCGCGATGGCGGCGCGGAGGATCGCGGTCCCGGTTGTCTCATAGACGATCCGGCGCGCCGCGGCGCCGGCCCGCGCGAGGGCGGCGATGTCGGTGATCGCGAGGCGATCGAGCACTGCCCGCAGCTTGGCCTCGGCGCCGGCGGCGGCGAGCGCCTCGCGATAGGCCTGGGCGGTGAGGGCGAAACCGTTCGGCACCCGCACCCCGGCGGCGCTGAGGCGGCTATACATTTCCCCGAGCGAGGCATTCTTGCCGCCGACCTCGGCGACATCGCTCGCGCGCACATCGGCGAACCAGCGGACGAGCGGCGTGTTTTCGGACATGGTTCCCTCGCTTTGGCCCGATGGGTTGCGTTTCCTCGCGGCATCGCCAGATTTTGGAAAAATAGCCAATGTTTGCAGGAAGATCGTTGATCTGCATCAAGCCCGCGCGGCGCCGCCGCCGCTCGCTGCCGGTTCGATTGACAAGCCCGGCGCTTTGGCCCTACTCGATCACCGCTAAAAGACCTGGAGGGGTGCCCGAGTGGCTAAAGGGGGCGGACTGTAAATCCGCTGGCGCACGCCTACGTTGGTTCGAATCCAACCCCCTCCACCATATCCCCGCCGCAACCGGCGGCCGTCATACGCCAGCAGTTCCGTTTGGCCGGAGAATGCTCTAAGGGCGGGGGATGGCGGTGCGTAATCCTTCGCTGACCCGGCTTTTGGTCAATGTCGTGCTCGATGGCGCGCTCGGCGCGCTCGCGGTGCCGCTCGCTTTCTGGCTCGCGCGCCCGGAGCAGCCGCTGGCCTCCGGCTTCGCGATCGCGGCCGGCGCGATCGCGCTGATCGCCGGCGGCGTGCCGTTCGGCTTGGCGACGCAATATTGGCGCTTCGCCGGCCTTGGCGATATGCGCGCGATCGCCGGCAGCGCGGTTCTCGGGGCCGGGCTTTATGCGCTGCTCTTCCTGGCCGCCGGCCTCGCGCTGCCGAGCGTGAGCTTCCCCGCCATTCATGCGTTGGCGCTCGCAATCCTGCTCGCCGCCCCCCGTCTTGCCTATCGTCTCTGGCGCGATCGCCGCGATGGCCGCGGCGGGGGGGATGTGGGTGACGCGGTGCCGATCCTCCTGGTTGGCGATGGCGAGGGGGCCGATCTGTTCCTCCGCGCGCTCGGGCGCGGGCGCGGCGCGCTTTATCGGGTGCTCGGCCTGCTCGCGCCCTCGGCCCGCCAGACCGGGCGGCGGATCCAGGGGCAGCCGATCCTCGGCACCATCGCCGAGACCGAACAGATCCTCGAAAAACTGGCTGTCGCCGAAACCCCGCCGCGCTTTCTCGTCGTCACCACCGATCTCCCTGGCGAGACCCTTGGTCATCTCCTCGAGTGTGCCGATCGCGCCGGAGTCTCGGTTCGCCGCGCCCCCGACCCGACCCGTCTCGCCGCCGCCTCGACAGTGCGCGCGCAAGCCGGGCTCGATCTCCGCCCCATCGCCATCGAGGATATTCTCAATAGGAAACAGGTGCCCCTCGATCGCGACGGCATGGCCCGGCTGATCGCCGGCCGCCGCGTGCTCATCACCGGCGCCGGCGGCAGCATCGGCGCCGAACTGTCGCGCCAGGTGGCGGGGTTCGGGCCGGCGGAAATCGCCCTCCTCGACAATGGCGAATACGCGCTTTGGCAGATCGATCTCGAGCTCGCGACGGCGCATCCGACGCTCGCCCGCAGCACCCTGATCGCCGATATCCGCGACGCGGCGCGGCTTCGCGCGGTGTGCGAGCGTTTCCGCCCTGACCTCGTTTTTCATGCCGCCGCCCTCAAGCATGTGCCGATGGTGGAAGCCAATCCGCTCGAGGGGCTGCACAGCAACGCCGTCGGCACCCGCAACGTCGCCGATGCCGCGCGCGCCGCCGGGGCGGCGGTGATGGTGCAGATCTCGACCGACAAGGCGGTCAACCCGACCAGCGTCATGGGCGCTTCGAAGCGGCTCGCCGAGATGTATTGCCAGGCCCTCGATCTCGCCGGGCGCGAAAAATCCGGCGGCCTGCGCTGCATCACCGTGCGTTTCGGCAATGTGCTCGGCAGCACCGGCTCGGTGGTGCCGCTGTTTCAGCGCCAGCTCGCCGCCGGCGGCCCGCTTACCGTGACCCACCCCGACATGCGGCGCTATTTCATGACCGTGCGCGAGGCGGTCGGGCTGGTATTACAGGCCGCCGTCGTCGGCACCACCGCGCCGGAGCTGTCGGAAGCCGCTGTGGGCGGGATTTTCGTCCTCGACATGGGCGAGCCGGTGAAAATCGTCGATCTCGCCCGCCAGATGATCCGGCTCGCCGGGCTTCGCCCCGAAACCGATATCGCGATCCGTTTCACCGGCCTTCGCCCCGGCGAAAAACTTTTCGAGGAAATGTTTCATGGCCAGGAGCCCCCCAAACCGACGCGCTATCCCGGCCTTCTGATGGCAGCCCCCCGCACCGCCGATCTCGCTATCATCAGCCGCGCGCTTGACGAGCTCGCTGGCGCGTGTTCGCGCGGCCAGGAGGGGCAGGCGCTGGCGCTGCTTTCGCGCCTGGTGCCGGAATTCTCCCATAACGCCGCCGGCGCCGCGCGCGCCTGATTTCGCGAGGGCCCATGACCGCGCACCCGATCGCTTTCCTCGACCTCAAGGCGCAACAGGCGCGCCTCGGCTCCGATTTGCGCGCCCGCATCGAGGCGGTGCTCGCGCATTGCCAGTTCATTCTCGGCCCCGAGGTCGGTGAATTGGAAACGCAGCTCGCGCAATTCTGCGGTGCCGCCCATTGCGTCGCGGTCAGCTCCGGCACCGACGCCTTGCAGATCGCCCTGATGGCAGAAGGGATCGGGCCGGGGGATGCGGTGTTTCTCCCCGCCTTTACCTATACCGCGACCGCCGAGGTCGCGCTGGTGCTCGGCGCGACGCCGGTCTTCGTCGATATCGACGCGCGGACGTTTCAGATCGACCCGGCCGCGCTCGAGGCACGCATCGCGGCGGTCCGGGCGGCGGGGAAGCTGCGGCCGCGGGCGCTGATCGGTGTCGATCTCTTCGGCCAGCCGGCGGATTGGCCGCGCCTTGCCGCCATCGCCGCGCGCCATGAGCTTTTTACCCTCGATGATTGCGCCCAAAGCTTCGGCGCCCGCCTCGGCGGCGCGCCACTCGGGCGCGCGGCGCACGCGACGGCGATCAGCTTTTTCCCCTCGAAACCCCTCGGCGGCTATGGCGATGGCGGCGCGCTGTTCACCGAAAGCGCCGAACGCGCGGCCCTTTATCGGAGTCTCCGCAGCCATGGTGAGGGCACGTCCCGCTACGAGGTGCTGCGCACCGGCATGAATGGTCGCCTCGATACGCTCCAGGCCGCCGTTTTGCTCGCCAAGCTCAAGCATTTTCCGGCCGAGATCAAAGCTCGCCAGCGCCTTGCCCGGCTTTATGATCGGGCGCTCGCCGGGCTCGTCGAGACGCCGGCGCGGGTGCCCGAGAGCGAGAGCGCCTGGGCGGTCTATGCCATTCTGCTCGCCGACGGCACCAGGCGGGAGGCGGCGCAGGCAGCGCTGCGCGCGGCCAATATCGCGAGCGCGATCTATTATCCCAAGCCACTCCACCATCAGCCGGCCTATCGCGCCCATCACGATGGCACCCCGCTCCCCGTCTCAGAGGCGGTCGCCGCCCGCATCCTCGCGCTTCCGATCCATCCCGATCTCAGCGATGACGACGTCGCCCGCGTCGCCGCGACCCTGAACGCGGCACTCGCCCCGCCGGCCAGGTGAGTCTCGCGCGCATCTGGCATAACGCCCCCGATCCAATCCAGGCGCGGGCCTTGATCGTCGGCGCCAGGCGGGCGATCCATGCCGCATGAGTGTGCTCGAAATCACCGCCGTCAGCTATGCGATCCAGGGCCGGATGCTGCTCGATCGCGCCGATCTCGCCATCGCCGCCGGCCAGCGGGTCGGGCTGATCGGCGCGAATGGTGCCGGGAAATCGACCCTGCTGCGCCTTATCGCCGGCGAACTCGCTGCCGATGGCGGGGAAATCCGCCTCGCGGGCCGCGCCCGCCTCGCCTGGGTGCGCCAGGAGGCGCCCTCCGGCGAAGGCAGCGTGCTCGAGACCGTGCTTGCCGCGGATCAAGAACGGCTCACGCTGCTTGCCGAGAGCACAGGTGCGGCGCCGGCGCGCCTTGCCGAAATCCATGAACGCCTCCGCGCCATTGGGGCAGACGCGGCGCCGGCGCGGGCTGCGCGCATTCTCGCCGGGCTCGGCTTCGATGCCGCCGCGCAGGCGCGCCCGATCGCCGATTTCTCGGGCGGCTGGCGAATGCGCGTTGCCCTCGCCTCGGCGCTGTTTCTTGCCCCCGATCTGCTGCTGCTCGACGAACCCACCAACCATCTCGATCTCGAAGCGGCGCTCTGGCTCGAATCCTGGCTCATGCGCTTTTCCGGTGCCGTGCTCGTGGTCTCGCATGATCGCGGCCTCCTGGATCGCGCCGTCCACGCCATCGCCCATCTCGATCGCGGTAAACTCTCGCTGACCCCCGGCGGATTCGAGGCCTTTGCGCGCATCACCGCCGAGCGCCGTGCCCAGGAAGCCCGCGCCGCGGCGCGCGTCGCCGGCGAGCGGGCGCGGATCGAGGCCTTCGTCGCCCGCTTCCGCGCCAAGGCGACCAAGGCGCGCCAGGCGCAATCCCGGCTCAAAGCGCTGGAGCGGCTGCCGCAGACGGTCGCGGTGGTGGAAGCGGCGCCGGCGCGGTTCGATTTCCCCGCGCCACGCCCGATCGCGCCGCCGATGCTGCGGCTCGATGCGGTCAGCGTCGGCTATGACGGGACGCCGGTGCTACGCGGCATTTCGCTGCGCCTCGACATGGAGGACCGGGTCGCCCTGCTCGGCGCCAACGGCAACGGCAAATCGACGCTGGCGAAGCTGCTGGTCGGCCGGCTCGCGCCGCTCGCCGGGCAGATTGAGCGCGCGCGCGGGCTTTCCGTCGGCTATTTCGCGCAGCACCAGCTCGAGGATCTCCTGGTCGAGGAGAGCCCGCTCGATCACCTCGCGCGGGTCTTGCCGCGCGCCAACCCCACCGTTCTCCGCGCCCATCTCGCGCGTTTCGGCCTCGATGCCGAGCGGGTGGAACGCCGGGTCGGCGAGCTTTCTGGCGGCGAGCGGGCGCGCCTTGCGCTCGCGCTCGCAACCCGCGAGGCGCCGCACCTTCTGGTGCTCGATGAGCCGACCAACCATCTCGATATCGACGCGCGTCAGGCACTGGTGACCGCGCTCGCCGAGTTTCCCGGCGCGGTGGTGCTGATCAGCCATGACGCGCATCTCATCGACCTCATCGCCGACCGGCTATGGCTGGTTGCGAACGGGCGGGTGCAGGCGTTCGACGGCGATCTCGCCGCATATCGCGCCGGTCTCGCAACGCCCGAGCCGGCCGCGGCCAGCGAGCGGCGCGAAAGCAGCGCCCGCCTCGCGCGGCGCGCGCGGGCGGATGAAAGGGTCGCTTCGGCGCCACTCCGGCGCGCTGCGCAAGCGGCGGAAGCACGGCTCGCCGCCCTCACCGCCGAACGCCAAGCGATCGAAGCGCGGCTCGCCGATCCGGCGCTTTATGCCGCAACCTCGGCGGCCGACATCGTGCGGGCGAATAAGCGCCTCGCCGCCATCGCGGACGCCATCGCCGAAGCCGAGGAAGCCTGGCTTGCCGCCGCCTCGGCGCTGGAGGAGGGGTAGAAAGAGGAGGGTAAGAAAAACTTCTTTTTCTGAAGAAAAAGAAGCAAAAAGACTTTGGCATGGTGGGCAGCGCCGCCGGCGCTGCCCTGTCATCTCTAATCTGCGGCCATCGAAAGATGGCGGCCGACCATTTTCTTGCCGACATGATCCTCCACCGCCGCGGCGATCGCTTCGGCGTGATTGGCCATCACATGGTCGGCGCCTGCAAGAACCCGATAATCGACGCTGACGCCCTTCTGCGTGTTCAGCTTATCAACGAGCTTTCTGACCGCAGGCTCGGGCACCAAATCATCGGCGTCGCCATGGATCATCAGCCCGCCGCAAGGGCAGGGCGCGAGAAAGCCGAAATCATAATGGCTGGCCGGCGGCGCGATGCTGACCCAGCCGGAAACCTCCGGCCGGCGCATGAGTAATTGCATGCTGACGAAAGCGCCGAAGGAGTAGCCCGCGATCCAAAGCCCGCCAGCATTCGGATTGACCGCTTGCAGCCAATCGAGCGCCGCCGCGGCATCGCCGATTTCGCCGATGCCGCCATCATAGCGCCCCTGGCTTCGCCCGACGCCACGGAAATTAAAGCGCATGGTGGAAAACCCCAGCCGCTGGAACGACTGATAAACCGTATAGGTGATACGGTTATTCATCGTCCCGCCATGCAACGGATGCGGGTGTAGCACCAGCGCCACCGGGGCGCCGGTTTCTTTCGAATGGTGGTAACGGCCTTCCAACCGCCCATCAGGGCCGGCGAACATCACCTCGGGCATGATCTCTGCGTTCCATTTCTACTGACTATGATACTCGGCAACCTTATCGCCTATCAGCGCGTCGAGGACATAAGTATTATGATTGAGTTATTGAGTGATCCTAAACGTTTTCGCGAAGCTACCGCAGCGCGCCACCGGCAAATTCGACAATCCCGACGCTTCCGGCGATATCGACCCTTTCGCTGATCCCTTTCGTTGACTAAATCTCGAGAAGGTAGATCGGAAAGTGGGGTGACCATCGATGACCGGCACCTGGGTTGCAGCCAAGGCGTTGAACCACAGGATGACCGGCGGGAGAGCGTCTGTGGCGGGACGGTCTTGCGCACGGAGCTCCTGGCTTACTCCTCCATTTCGCGCGAATCCTTGGCGCGAGCCGAGGATTCGGGGGTTGACGGCGTTTCTGCGGCACCGACCGGGGCTAACCACCCGCGCCAGCGCTGCCATATAAACGCAATATAGGTCGAATTGGTCGCTCAGTGATAACGGAATTGTCGCATGGCGTTCATTTTTTTGCGTGAAACCATCCGCGCCTACCGTGAGAAGGATCCCGCGGCCCGGTCCAGCCTTGAAGTGCTGCTCTGTTACCCGGGTCTGCATGCGTTGATGTGGCATGCCCTTGCCCATAATCTGTGGCGCGCGGGATTTCGTATCACCGGTCGGCTGGTCTCCTATCTCAGTCGCTGGCTCACCGGTATCGAAATCCACCCCGGCGCCCGAATCGGCCGCCGCGTAATCATCGATCACGGCATGGGGGTCGTCATCGGCGAGACCGCGGAGGTCGGCGACGACGTCTATATGTATCACCAAGTGACCCTTGGCGGCACCACGTCCGAACGCGGCAAGCGCCACCCGACGATTGGCAACGGCGTCATCATCGGGGCCGGCGCGAAAATTCTCGGGGCCATTACGGTTGGCGACAATGCCCGGGTCGGGGCCAATGCGGTAGTGGTGCAGCCGGTTGCGGCCGGCGTCACCGTCGTCGGTATTCCCGCCCGCCCGATCGACCGCAAGCGCCGCGATCCCTGTTTTGATCCTTACGGCACGCCCGCCGAGGCGGCACTCGATCCCTTGTTGCGTGACGTCGAAAGCCTGCGCGCCGAATTGACCGAGGTCGAGGCCAGATTGGCGCGCCTTGCCGCCGAAACCAAAACCAGCGAACAGGCCGGAGATTAGGCAATGCAGCTTTCGACGCGCGGGCGCTATGCGGTGATGGCGCTGGTCGATCTCGCCGCGCGCGAGCCTCACACCCCCGCCCGTCTCGTCAGCCTCTCCGAGATCGCCGCGAGCCAGGGGATCAGCCCGGCCTATCTCGAACAGCTTTTCGCGCGTCTGCGGCGCGCCGGGCTGGTGGTTTCGGCGCGCGGCCCGAATGGCGGCTATGGTCTCGCGCGGCGGGCGGACGAGGTCTCGGTTGCGAGCGTCATCCGCGCCGTCGATGATGCCGGCGCAGTGGGGGAATGCTGCCTTGACGCTGGCGACGCTGGCGGGGCCGCGGGCTGCCCGACTGCGGCGCTGTGGCAAGCGCTCTGCCTTCATATTCATCACTTTCTTGACACCATCACCCTGGCCGATGTCGTGGCCGGCCGCCTCGATGGCACGCGCGCGCCACCCCAACCGCGCGAGGCGGCGTGAATGCCTGATCGCGTCTATCTCGACGCCAACGCGACCGAGCCGCTTCGCCCTGCGGCGCGGGCGGCAGCGCTCGCGGCGCTCGACCTCACCGGCAACCCAGCCTCGGTACATGGTTTCGGCCGCGCCGCGCGCGCGCTTTTGGAAACCGCGCGCGAGACGATCGCCGCCCGCTTCGGCGCCCACCCAGCCGATCTCGTTTTCACCTCTGGCGGGACCGAGGCCAATGCCCTGGCGATCGCCGGCCTCGGCGCCGGGCGACGGCGGATCGTGAGCGCCATCGAGCATGCGGCGGTGCGCGAAGCGGCGCCGGACGCGGCGATTTTGCCGGTCGATCGCCAAGGGATCGCAGATCTCGCGCAGCTTGCGGCGCTGCTCGCCGAGGGACCGCCGGCCTTCGTCGCGCTCATGCTCGCCAATAACGAAACCGGGGTGATCCAGCCGATCGCCGAAGCCGCGGCACTTTGCCGCCGCTTTGGCGCGCATCTCCATGTCGATGCGGTGCAGGCGGCGGGAAGGATCGCGTGTGATTTTAGCGCCCTCGGCGCCGGGAGTCTCGCTCTCTCCGGCCACAAACTCGGCGGTCCGGCCGGCGCCGGCGCGCTTTTGATTGCGGCCGATGCCGCCAAGCGCCTCGCGCCGCTGATCGCCGGCGGCGGCCAGGAGCGCGGCCGGCGCGGTGGCACCCCGCCGCTTGCCGCGATCGCCGGCTTCGCTGCCGCCGCTGCCGCCACTGCCGTCGATCTCACGTTTCTGCGCGACGCCGCCGAGGCCGCGGCGGTCCAAGCCGGCGCGGTGGTCTGCGGCGCTGGCGCCCCACGTCTTCCCAATACCACCTGCCTTGCCCTCCCGGGCATCAAGGCCGAAACTCAGGTGATCGCGCTCGATCTCGCTGGCATCGCCGTCTCCGCCGGGGCTGCCTGCAGTTCGGGCAAGATCGCGCAGAGCCATGTGCTGACGGCGATGGGGCTTGCTGATCTCGCCGGCCAGGCGATCCGGGTCTCCCTGCCCTGGAACGCGACCGCCGACGATATCGCCGCGTTCGCCGCCGCCTATCGGGCGATAGCAGCCCGTCTTTCCCGCCACGCTGCCTGAGCCGACGCCCCATGCCGCGCAACCGCCCGATCTATCTCGACAACCAAGCGACAACGCCCTGCGACCCGCGTGTCGTCACCGCGATGCTGCCCTATTTCAGCGAGGCGTTTGGCAACCCGCACAGTGCCGAACACGCTCTCGGCCGTGAGGCGGAGGCGGCGGTGGAACGGGCGCGCGCCGAGGTCGCGGCGCTGATCGGCGCAAGCCTGCGCGAAATCATCTTCACCTCCGGCGCGACCGAGAGCAACAATCTCGCGATCAAGGGCGCGGCGCGCTTCGCCGCCCGCATGGGAAGCCCGAAGCGCCGCGTCATCACCGTCGCGACCGAGCATAAATGCGTCTTAGAGGCGACGCGCGACCTCGCCGAGGAGGGGTTCGAGCCGGTGTTTCTGCCGGTCAGTGGTGACGGACGGCTCGATCCCGCCGCGCTCGGCGCGGCACTTGTGACCCCGACCCTTCTGGTTTCGGTGATGGCGGCGAATAACGAGACCGGGGTTTTGCACGACATCGCCGCTCTCGCCGCCCTTGCCCGCGATTGCGGCGCGCTGTTTCACACCGATGCCGCGCAGGCGGCCGGGAAAATCCCCCTCGATGTTGCGGCGCAGGGGATCGATCTGCTCTCGATTAGCGGCCATAAGCTCTACGGCCCAAAGGGGATCGGCGCGCTCTATGTCCGCCATCGGCCGCGGGTTCGTCTCGCGCCGCTATTTTCCGGCGGCGGGCAGGAGCGGGGCTTGCGTTCCGGCACCCTGCCGGCGCCGCTCATCGTCGGCTTCGGCGAGGCGTGTCGCATCGCGCGGGCAGAAATGGCAGCCGAGGGCGAGCGGCTCGCCGCCCTTCGCGATCGTCTGCTCGCGCGCCTCAGTGCGGCCATCCCCGGCATTGCCCTCAATGGCAGCCGCGAACATCGTCTCGCCGGCAATCTCAACCTTGCCTTTCCGGGAGCGCGCGCCGAAACCCTGCTCGCCGATCTCCCCGATCTTTGCCTTTCTACCGGCTCGGCCTGTTCCTCGGCGGCGATCGAGCCCTCCTATGTTCTCCGCGCCATGGGTGTCGCGCCGGAAATCGCCGCCGCAAGCTTGCGCATCGGGATCGGACGCTTTACCTCGGCGGCCGAGATCGACACCGCGGCGGAGATGTTGATCGCCGCCCATGCCCGACAAAGCGAACCCCAGAATGCCTAAAATGACCTTCATCGAACGCGACGGCACCAAGCGCGAAGTGGATGCCCCGCTCGGCCTCTCGGTTCTCGAAATCGCCCATCGCCACGGCGTCGATATCGAAGGCGCGTGCGAAGGCTCGCTCGCCTGCTCAACCTGCCACGTCATCGTCGATCCCGCCTGGTTCGGCAAACTTTCGCCCCCGACCGAAGACGAGGAAGACATGCTCGACCTGGCCTTCGGCCTCGAAAAAACCTCGCGTCTCGGCTGTCAGATCGTCATGACCGAGGCGCTCGACGGCCTCACCGTTCGCCTTCCCGCCGGCACCCGCAACCTCTTGGACACGTGAATGCCGGCCAGTGCTCCGAGCGAGGCAAGGCGAGGGGCGCTGCCCCTCGACCCCGCCAGGGACAATGTCCCTGGACCCTGTCTCGTGAAGGATGGGGGTCTGGGGCCCGAGGCCCCAGCGGAGTCCAGAGGCGGAACCTCTGGCCTTGTCCTTCTTTGGAACACCAGCCGGGCATAGGCGTGTCATGAGGGTGGTCGCAGCGATGTCGGGCGGGGTGGACAGTTCGGTGGTGGCCGGGCTGCTGGCCGAAGCCGGGCATGAGGTGATCGGGATCACGCTTCAGCTTTACGACCATGGCGCGGCAGCCGGGCGCAAAGGGGCGTGCTGTGCCGGCCAGGACATTCACGATGCCAAGCGTGTCGCCGATCATCTCGGCATCACGCACTACGTGATCGATGCCGAGGCGCGGTTTCGCGCCGCGGTGATCGCCGATTTCGTCGACTCCTATGCCGGCGGTGAGACGCCGGTGCCGTGTGTGCGCTGCAACCAGAGCGTGAAATTCGGCGATTTGCTGACGCTTGCCCGCGATCTCGGCGCGGACGCGCTGGCGACCGGGCATTATGTGCAGAGGATCGAGGGCGAATCCGGCGTGGAGCTGCACCGCGCCGCCGACCTCGAGCGCGACCAGAGCTGGTTCTTATTCGCAACCACGGCCGAGCAGCTCGCGTTCTGCCGCTTTCCGCTCGGCGCGATGGCGAGCAAGGCTTCGGTGCGGGCCGAGGCGGCGCGGCTTGGCCTGCCGGTTGCGACCAAGCCCGACAGTCAGGATATCTGCTTCGTGCCCGACGGGCATTATGCCGATTTCGTTGCGCGCCTGCGGCCGGACGCGATGGCGGCGGGTGAGATCGTGGCGGGCGACGGCCGGGTTTTGGGCCGGCACGGAGGGGTCGCGCGTTATACCGTCGGCCAAGCCAAGCGCCTCGGTGCTGCGACGCGCGATGGCGGCGAGCGGCAGGTGGTGGTGGCGCTGGATGCGGCGCGGCGGCGCGTGGTGGTCGGCCCGCGCGGGAGCCGCGGGACGGACACCATCCGGCTGCGCGAGGTGAATTGGCTGATCCCGCCGCCCCACGCGCCGATCCCCTGCGCGGTGAAGCTGCGCGCCCGCGAGGCGCCGCAGCCGGCGGAAATCCGGGCGTTGCCGACTGGCGGGGCGGAAGTCAAATTGGCAACGCATGCCCTTGCGGCGCCTGGGCAGGCCTGCGTTTTTTATCAGGACAGCCGCGTTCTCGGCGGTGGCTTCATCGTTGCGCCGCAGGTTGACGGCGAGGCGGCGGCGGCGGTATCTGGGGCCAGCTGTGGCGGCGTAGCTCAGCGGTAGAGCAGGGGAATCATAATCCCTTGGTCGGTGGTTCAAATCCGCCCGCCGCTACCAGCTTTACCGTGATCGTCCCCCTGGTCTCGTTGATGTGCTCGGGCTCGGCGTTGCGCTCTAGCCGAGCGGCGCGGACGTGGTAAGCTCGCGCTCATAGCGAAGCGCCTCATATCGGGGCGCGCCGGCGGCCGCTCCTCGCCCGCCCGTCCGAGGAATGAACGACATGACTTCAGCCCGCGCCAATTCCAACGCCGCTCGCGATATCGCCTCTGTCCTCCACCCTTATACCGATCTCCTGGCCCATGCCGAAACCGGCCCGCTGGTGATCACGCGTGGCGAAGGGGTGCGGGTCTGGGACGAGAACGGCAAGCCTTATATCGAGGCGATGGCCGGGCTCTGGTGCGCCTCGCTTGGCTTTAACAATGAGCGCCTGGTCGAGGCGGCGGCGGCGCAGATGCGTAAGCTTCCCTTCTATCACGCCTTCGCCGCCAAATCGCATGAGCCACTGATCACGCTCGCGGAAATGCTGCTCGCCCGCGCGCCGGTCGCCATGAGCAAGGTGTTTTTCGCCAATTCCGGCTCCGAGGCCAACGATACCGCGATCAAAATGATCTGGTATTTCAACAACGCGCTCGGGCGCCCGCAGAAGAAAAAAATCATCGGCCGGGTCAAGGGGTATCACGGCATTACGCTGGCCTCCGCCTCGCTCACCGGGCTGCCCGCCAATCATCGCTCCTTCGATGTGCCGCTGCCGGGGTTTTTGCATACCATCACGCCGCATTTTTATCACGGCGCGGCGCCGGGCGAGAGCGAGCGCGATTTCGCCGCCCGCTGTGCCGCGGAACTCGAAGCCCTGATCCTCGCCGAGGGACCGGAGACCATCGCCGGCATGTTTGCCGAGCCCGTGATGGGCGCCGGCGGCGTGATCGTGCCGCCGGAGGGGTATTTCCCGGCGATCCAGGCGGTGCTGCGCAAATACGACATCCTGCTCGTCGCCGACGAGGTGATCTGCGGTTTCGGGCGTACCGGCAATTACTGGGGCAGCCAGACCCTCGGCGTGACGCCGGACATTCTCACCTGTGCCAAAGCCCTCTCGGCGTCGTTTCTGCCGATCAGCGCGGTGATGGTGAATGCGCGGGTGTTCGCGGCCTTGGCCGAGGAATCACACAAGATCGGCACGTTCGGCCATGGCTTCACCTATTCCGGCCATCCGGTACCGGCGGCGGTCGCCATCGAGACGTTGAAAATCTATGACGAGATCGGGATCATCGACCACGTCCGTGCCATCGCGCCGGCCTTCCAGCGCGCGCTGCATGGCTTCGCCGACCATCCGCTGGTCGGTGAGACACGCGGTCTTGGCCTTCTTGGCGGGATCGAGCTGGTTGCCGACAAGGGGGCGCGGCAAAATTACGATCCGGCGCTCAAGATCGGCCCGCGCGCCGCGAAACTCCTCGAAAAACACGGCGTCATCGGCCGTGCCGTGCCCGGCGATACGCTGGCCTTCACGCCGCCGTTGATCATCAGCGAAAGCGAGATCGCGGAGATGTTTGCCGCCGTCCGCGGCGCGCTCGATGAGTTGCTGGCCGAGCTGACGCGAGAGGGGCTGGCGCCGCGCCTCTGACGGCGGGACGCCTCAGCCGGTGACACCCTTCGCGAGCCAGGTCTGGCGCGCGGTTGCGGCGCGCGCGGCGCGGAGGATGGCGCCCGTCGTTGCAATCGCCTCGGCGAGTGTTTCGTTGACGATGCAGTAGTCGAATTCATTGGCGTGGGCGATTTCGTCCTCGGCCGCCGCCATGCGGCGCGCGATTTCCGCCGGCGCATCGCCGCGGGCGCGGAGGCGGGCTTCGAGGTCGGCGAGCGTCGGTGGCATGATGAAAACCCCGACGACGTCGCCGGGGAGGGCAGCGCGCAACTGCCGATGACCCTGCCAGTCGATATCGAACAGCACATCTTCGCCGCGCGCGAGCGCGGCCGCGACCGGCGCGCGGGGCGTGCCATAACACTGGCCGAAAACGTCCGCCCATTCGAGCAACTCGCCGGCTTCGATCATGGCGTCGAAGGCTGGCCGGTCGCGAAAGAAATAATGGATGCCCTCTTGCTCGCCGGCGCGCGGGGCGCGGGTGGTCGCGCTGATCGAGAGGTGAAGGCCGGGTTCGGCGGCGAGAAGAGCGCGGCTGATCGAGGTTTTCCCGGCGCCGGAGGGCGCGGCGAGCACGAGGCAGAGGCCGCGGCGGGGAAAACGCGGGCTCATTCGACGTTTTGCACCTGCTCGCGGAGCTGCTCGATCGCCGCCTTGAGCCGCAGCCCGCAGGCCGAGAGCGCCGTGGTCGCCGCCTTGCTGCAGAGGGTATTGGCCTCGCGCTGGAATTCCTGGACCAGGAAATCGAAGCGCCGCCCGACCGCGCCGGTCTCTGCGAGCAGGGCGTGGGCGGCGGCGAGATGGCTTGCGATGCGGTCGAGTTCTTCGCGGATGTCGGCGCGGGTCGCGAGCAGCGCGACCTCCTGCGCCAGACGCTCGGCGGGGAGGGGGATGTCGCGGCCACGCAAGAGGGTGTCGAGCTGCTCGGCAAGCCGTGTTCGCAGCGCGTCGGGCTGCGTGTCCGCGAGCGCTGCCGCCTCGGCATGGAGGGCGGCGATCTCGGCGAGGATGGCGCCGAGCAAGCTTGCGAGCCGCGCCCCTTCCGCGCCGCGCATGGCAGTGAGGCCGGTAAGCGCGGTGGCGAAGCCGGCCGTGACGAGCTGTGTCTCGGCCTCGTCCGGTGGTTCGCGTTCGCTCGCCCAGCGCAGCACGCCGGGCAGCGCCAGCAGAGCCTCGGCGCGCGGCGGCGAGCCGCCAGGGATGCGGTGGGCGAGGGCAAGGGCGAGGGCGAGGACGTGTTCGAGTGCTTCGGGGTCCGGCTCCGGCCGCGCGCCGCGCGCGCGCCGGATGGTGAGGCTCGCGGTGATAGCGCCACGCCGCAAAACCTTCGCCGCTGCCTCGCGCAGGCCCGGCTCCAGCGCATCGAAGCCCGGCGGCAGACGAAAGCGGAGATCGAGCCCGCGGCCATTGACCGAGCGCAGCTCCCAAAGGAAGCCAAAGCCGTCCCGCTCGCCCTCGCTCTGGGCGAAACCGGTCATCGAGGCAAGGGTGCTGGTCATCGCCGCCATCGTCTCCGCCCAATCGCTGCCGCCTTCTAGCCTCTTCGGGAAGTCCGGGAAAGGCGATCCGCGCCGCGTCGACATCGGGAGGAGATTGACCGGCGAGCCCCGCGTCTCGCACACTGTCGTAGATCCATGATCATCTGAGGAAACGAGGCAACCGACATGTCGCTCCCCCTTCCCACCGCTCAGATCGCCGGTGTCCATCATTTCCGTCTCGGCGATCTCGTCGTCAGCGCGATCAATGACGGTATTTTCGAGGTCACGCTCGACGTGATGGCGAATATCGATCGCGCCGAGGCCGAGGCGCTGCAAGCCGCCGCCTTCCGCCGCATGCCGCCGCGCATCACCATCAACGCCTTCCTGGTCAATGATGGCCAGTCACTCACCTTGATCGATAGCGGCTGCGGCACCATGGGCGGGCCGGCGGCGGGGGCGTTCGGGCGCCGCCTCGCTGCGCTCGGGGTCGCGCCGAGCGCGATCAAGCGGGTGCTGGTGACGCATATGCATATCGACCACGTCTCTGGCCTCGTCGATGGCGAGGGCAAGCCCGTGTTTCCCGAGGCGGAGATCGTCGTGCATGAGCAGGAGGCGAAATTCTGGCTTGGCGCCGTGCCGGCCGGCGCGCCGGACGGGCTGCGTGATGCGTTTGGGGTCGCACAGCGGGGCATCGGCCCCTATCGCGAGCGCCTGCGCACGGTTTCCGGCGGCGAGGTCGCGCCCGGCATCACCCTGGTCCCCGCGCCCGGCCATACCCCCGGCCATTCCGGCTACGCGCTGCAGTCTGGCCGCGAGCATCTGCTGATCTGGGGCGATATCGTGCATATGCCCGGGGTGCAGTTCGCCGAGCCCGAGGCCGGCATGGTGTTCGACATCGATCCCGCCGCGGCGCGCGCGTCGCGCAAGCGGATTTTCGACATGGCGGCGAGCGAGCGCACCCGGGTTGCCGGCATGCATCTCGATTTTCCGACATTTGGCCATGTCACGCGCGCCGCGCGCGGTTACGCTTTCGTCCCCGAGGTTTGGTATCCCGATGTTTGAGCGAAATGTCCGCCGTGAGAGCGCTTTGGTGGCTGGCTTTCCTCACGCTCCCGCTCGCCCCGATGCGCGCCCGTCGACCCGATCCAGCAGAAATGCCTCTATCAGGCGGAGGCGGCGGTTCTGCCGGATATGAATGCGGACAACCCGGAGATGCTATCGCAAAGCACCGATCTCCGCGCTGCCTGTGAGCAGGCGAACGGCGAATGACACCAGCGCCGCCCGTCAGGTCGCGCGGGAGGCGGATTCGACCAAGCGCTCGATCGGATCCCAGGCGAAGGCGATCTGAGGCAGTTTTTGGCCGGCGACGCGCGTGTGACTTTCGGCGACCGCGCGGCCGCCGAGATGCTGGTAGAAAAACCGGCTCGGATTGTCGCGCAGCACCCAGAGAAAGACCGAGCGGCAGCCGATCGCCGCGAGATGTTGGGCGGTGGTTGCGAGCAGAAGCCGGCCGAGCCCGCGTTCGCGCCAGTCATCGAGAATGTAGAGGGTTTCAATTTCGCCATCGGCAAGGTCGCGGCCGCGATTGGCGGTGACGAAGCCGATGATGCGCGCCCCGGGCACGAGGCTGCTCGGCAGATCGCGGCCTGACGCGGTCAGGACATGCACACTCGCGCCGCCGCGGATGGCGCTGTCATAATAGGCGGCCTGACGCGGCACCGAGAGTCGGGCGAGATAATCATCGGGGAGGATCCCGGGATAGGCGCTGCGCCAAGCCGCGACATGCACCGCCCCGATCGCCGCCGCATCGGCCGGGCGGGCGCGGCGGATGGCGATCATGGTGCGCGCTCCAGCACGGCGGCGAAGAAGCCGTCCGTGCCATGGCGGTGCGGGGTTAGGCTGAGATAGAGGCCGACGCCGAGCGCCGCCGCGGCGGCACTGCCGAAAGGCCAGATAGCGGCGAGCCCGCGGGGCGCGAAATCGCCGTGATGGGTCAGAAATGCGGACACTTGCGCCTCGTTCTCCTCGGCCAGCAACGAGCAGGTAGCGTAGACGAGACGCCCCCCCTTGCGCACCAATTTTGCGGCCTGGGCGAGAATTTCCTGCTGGCGTGCGAGCAGCTCCGAGAGGTCGCTGGTGGTGAGGGTACGCCGCGCGTCGGGGTTGCGCCGCCAAGTACCGGTGCCGGTGCAGGGCGCATCGACGAAAACGCGGTCGAACCCGCCGAGATGGCGCTTGATCCATTTGTCGCCGGGAACCAGATGATGCCGCTCGACATTATGAACCCCGGCGCGCCGCAGCCGCTTGAGCGCGCCCTCGAGCCGTGGCGCCGAGACGTCGCAAGCGACGAGATGGCCGCGATTGTCCATCATCATCGCCATCGCGAGGGTTTTGCCGCCAGCGCCGGCGCAGAAATCGGCCACCCGCATCCCCGGCCGGGCATCGGCCAGCGCCGCCGCGAGCTGGCTGCCCTCGTCCTGGATTTCAACCCAGCCGTCACGAAACGGGGCGGTCGCGGTGATCGGCGGCCGGCCAGCAACGCGCAGCCCCCAGGGCGAATGGGGGGTCGGTTCCGCGATGATGCCGGCTTGCGCGAGGGCTGCCCGCGCGGCCTCTCGCGTCGTTTTGAGCAGATTGACGCGGAGATCAAGGGGCGCGGGGCGGGCGAGGGCGGCCAATTCATCGGCGAGATCGGCGCCGAAGCGGGCGGCGAGAAGGGGGTGGAGAAAATCCGGCACTTCGTTATGCACGGCATCGGGCATGCGCGGATGGGCGAGCGTGTGGCCGGAAAGCCGCGTCAAAATCGCGCGCTCGCGCTCATCGAGCACCATCGGCGCATAACGCCCGCCGGAAAACAGCGCGTCCACGGTATCCAACGGGGTGCCAGTGAGCAGCATCAGCGCGCCGAGACGGAGCCGCGGGCTCGCGCCACCCTCCGCGCCAAGCCACCAATCGAGCCGGCGCCAGGCGCGGAGCACCGCCCAGACCTGTTCGGAGACCGCGCGTCGGTCGCTCGCGCCGATGAAGCGGCGGGCACGAAAGAAGTCGCTCGCGATCGCGTCGGCGGGCTTGCGCGGCGTCTCCGTGATGGCGGTGAGCAGCTCGATCGCGCTCGCCAGGCGGGCCGCGGGGGTCACGCGGGGGGGATGCCGGTCGCGGCCATCATTCAGCTCTCTCCATTTCGATTTTCTCCTGATCCTCGCCGCCGGTGGCAAGGCCATTGAGGCGCGGATCGGCTTGCCAGGCGCAGAATTTCTCCGCCCCTGGCAAACCCGCCGAGCAACCGACGACATTGGCCCGCCCTGGGTCAGGCACCGGGGTGGGCATGAAGCGCAGCGTCTGGCCCTTTTTCAATTTTGGCTTCTCGGTCATGCTCAATGTTTCGGCGAGGGCGACGGCGGTCGCCAATGGCGCGCCCTCCTGCCCCGAGGTGGCGACGGCGGCGCGGAAGCCGAAGCGCGCGGGGTTGAAGGCGATCGCGGCGGAGAGCAGCGGCGGCGGCCACGTCTTGGGCGAGGCGGCAAGGACGAGCCCGGTGCCGCGCGCGATCCGCCCGATGCCGAAGAGATTGCCCATCGTGACGTCACAGGCAACGGCGCCGCCCTTGCGGTCGAGCGCGACGAAGCCCGTCGAGGCCGGAAGCGCGGGCAGGCTGGCGGTGCCGTCGGCTTGGGTTGCGAGCAGGGTTTTCGCATCACCTCCCGATTGTCGGTAGCGCGCCGCAACCGCGCGGGCGATGGCACGGGCGCCGCTAACGTCCTCGCTATTATGGGTGAGGGCCTGAAACGCGGCGGCCGCGGCGATCCCGCCATCGGCCGGGAGCGGCAAGAAGGCGATGTCCGCATGGCTGCCCGGCCAACCCGGAATGATGATTGGCTCGGCGATGCTGGCCCGGGCTTTCGCGAGATCGCCGGCGGTGATCGGGCTGCCGGCATTGGCCGAGGCGCGCTCCAGCCGTTCGGCCAAGGCGCCGCCATAGAGATCGTTGACGCCATTGATGCGGATTTCGGCGAAGGTGGTACCGAGATCGGGCTGCATCAGCGTCGTGCCCTCGGTCAGCGGGCCGCCGGTGATGGAAGCGAAGGGGCTGGCGCCGGGATCGAGGGTCAACGCCTGGCCGACGACCTTGAGGTCGCGGGCGAGCGCGGTCGAGACCGGGACGCCGAACCGCGCGAGGCCCTCGGCTGGCTGGATCAGATTGGCGATGGTGCGGGTGCCGTGGCGGGCTTGCAGCGTGAGCAGGCCGCGCAACAGCATCGGCACCGCCGCCGGGCGATCGGTCGCCGTGCTTTCGGCCGGCTGGGGGAGGAACATGATCGCCTCGGGCGTTTTGGCCGGCGGGAAATAGGCGAGACAGGCGCCGCCCGCGCCGAGCCCAGCGCGCGACGGCAGCGTGACGGCCAGCGTCAACGCGATCGTGGTCGCGGCATCGGCGGCGTTGCCGCCTTCCGAAAGCACCTCCCGCGCTTCCAGGGCGGCGCGCGGCTCATCGGCGATCACCGCGCCGAGAAAACCAATGACATAGCCCGGCGTGCCAAGGGGCGGCCCGCCGAAAAAGAACCGCTGGGTCTGCTTGCAGGCGGCGAGCGGTAACGCCAGCGCCAGCAAGACGGCCGGCAGCGCCCGCGTTATCATGGATCGCATGAGGTCATCGTCTCGTCATGTTTCTCGCCGGCACACGCTGATCGGGCGGCGGTCTCTGCTTACTTGTGGCATTGCTCTGGCGTTGCCCGCAATCTCCTATGCACAAGAGGCTGCCGAAAGCGCGATGAGCGGCGCCGAGGGGGCGGCCATCCTCGGCCTGCTGCGGCAATCGCCGCCCGCCGACCCGGCGGCATTGCAGGCGGCGCTCTCGCGCATCGAGCGCGAGACTTTGGCACGGGCGCACGCTGCGCGGCGCCAAGCCGTTCTCGCTGCGCTGCCGCGTCTTGCCAATGATGCGCGTGATGCAGTGGCCGGCAATCCCGCCGGAAGCCGGGTTTTGGTCGAATTCTATGATGTCCGATGCCCTTATTGTCGGGCGATGGCGCCGACGATCGAGACGATGCTGGCCGCCGACCCGGCGCTGCGCCTGGTCTTGAAGGAGTGGCCGATTCTGGGGCCGGTGAGCGATGTTGCCGCCCGCGCCTTGCTCGCGGCGCGGCTGCGGGGGCGATATTTTCCGCTGCGGGCGCGGTTGATGGCGGGGCCTGCGCCGCAGAACGCGGCCGCGGTGATGGCGGCGGTGGCGGCGGTGGGGTTCGACGCGGCCGCCTTCGACCGCGCCATGGCGGATCCGGCGATTACCGCCCAGCTTGATGCGACCCGGGCGCTCGCCGGCGATCTAGGCCTGATCGGCACGCCGAGCTTCGTCGCCGGCGGCGAGGTGCTGGCCGGTGCGGTCGGCGAGGCCGAACTCCGCGACGCCCTCGCGGGGTCGTAAGCGCGCTTGCTGGCCGGTGCCCGCTTTGCGAAAAGCGGGGGCTTTGTGAAATGCAGGGCGGAGCGGAGGTGGGGCGATGACGAAACGAGAGACTAACACGGTGCCGAAAGCGCAGGATGCAAGCGCGGCGGGTGCGCCAGGGTTGAGCCCCGGCCAGCGCGCCTATGAAGCGCGGCGAGCGGCGAAAGCCGGCATGAGTCTCGATAAATGGCTCGCCCATAAGGCGCGGGAAGAGGCCATGGCCGCCAAGGCGGAGATGGCCCATGTGACGAAAGCCGGAAAGCCCGCCAAGGCGGCGAAGCAGGGATTTTTCGCCCGGCTGCTGGAACGCGCCCAGCGCCCGCTCGGCTCCTGAGCGCGCCCGCGATCGCCGACGGATTGCTTGCCGCGCACGCCGATTGGAGCGTCGCGGCCGGCAAGCGCTGGCTATGCCGGGCGCGGCGTGAGGGAGCGGGCTGGCGGGTTTTGGCGCCCACGCCGGTGGGCGATGCCGCGACCCTGCCGGCCCGACTGCTGGCCGAGAGCGGTGGCGCGCCGGTGGTGCTCGGGGTGGATTTTCCGCTCGGATTGCCGCGCGCTTATGTCGCCCGCCATCTCCTCGGACGGGTACGGGATTTTCCCGATTTTCTCCTGAAAATCGGCGATTTTCCCGAATTTTTCGAGGTCAATCAAAGCCTCGCGACGGTTGCGCCGGGGCGGCCTTTCTATCCTGCCCGCGGCCGGCGCGGGATGACGCGCGCGGCGCATGCAGCGGCCCTTGGGCTGACCTCGGCCGCCGATCTCAGCCGCGCCTGTGACCGCGCGACCGCCGAACGCCCGGCCGGCGCGCCGCTGTTTTGGACGCTCGGCGCCAATCAGAGCGGCAAGGCGGCGATCGACGCGTGGCGGGCATTGCTGGTCGCGCCCCATCCCGCCTTGCGCCTCTGGCCGTTTGCCGGCCCGCTCTTGCGGCTGCTCGCGCCGGGGCGGGTGGTGATTGCCGAGACCTACCCCGCCGAGGCGCTGCGCCAACTCGGCATCGGGCGGTTTGGCTCGAAGCGCCGCCAGGGCGACCGCGCAACGCTCGCGGGGGCGCTGCTGCGGGCGCTCGGCGGGCTCGAGGCGTGCGCGAACCCGGCGCTCGCGGCATCGATCGCCGACGGGTTCGGCGCCGATCCCGCCGGCGAGGACCGTTTTGATTGTCTGCTCGGTGTGCTCTCCGTCCTCGGCGTCCTCGCCGGCCGCCGCCCCGACGCGCCGCCGCCCGATCCCTGGCTCGCCACCTGGGAAGGCTGGGTGCTCGGGCAGACGGCGGCGCCGCGCGCGGTTACGCCGGGCGCGGTGCACGCGGCATGAGGAGCGGCGTGATGAGGCCGACGCCGATGCCCCAGAAACCGTTGATCAGCAAGGAATCGACCCAGGGGACCAGGGCGAAGCCGAAGCCGATCGGCAGACCCTTGATCGCGGTGACGACGAACAGGCCGACCAGGGCGGCGATGATGCCGAGTCCGAGACCGCTGAGCCATAGCGGACGCGGCAGCGAGGGCAGCGCGAGGCCAAACATCGCGCCATAGAGTCCGCCCCAGAAACAGAGGCTGATGATTTTTGGCACACCCAGCGGCGCCGTCGGCGCCATCGGGAAGGGTGGCGGCATCATGTGCGCAACGTACAGCGCCGCCCACATCGCCTGATGGAAAATGAGGGTCGAAAGCACCGCAGCGATGAAGCCGAGGAGGGCGCGGGCCGGCAAGCCTGGGCTAGTCATGGCGTTTCCTTTCCTGTCATGCCGAAATAGCGCTGGACTTGCGGGCGGGCATTCGATAAGAGCCCGCCTTCATCTGGAACGCGGGAGGCCGGGCGCGCCCGGCCGCTTGTACCGCGGTCCCTTGGTGTTTTGTCCGGGCCGTGCAGCGTCGCGGTATTCGGAGCGTTCGTCTCGACATTTGGCCTCGCTACGAGGTGCGGAGAACCAGGGATATGGCGAAGAAGATCACCGGCTACATCAAATTGCAAATCCCGGCGGGGAAGGCCAATCCCTCGCCGCCGGTCGGCCCGGCGCTCGGTCAGCGTGGCTTGAACATCATGCAATTCTGCAAGGAATTCAACGCCGCGACCCAGACGATGGAGCCCGGGATGCCGGTGCCGGTGGTGATCACCGCCTATGGCGACCGTACCTTCAGCTTCATCATGAAGTCGCCGCCCAATACCTATTTCCTGAAGCGGGCGGCGAAGATCGAGAAGGGCTCCTCGACGGTCGGCAAGGGCGGCGCGGTCGGGCGGGTGACGATGAGCCAGCTCCGCGAAATCGCCGCGCAGAAGATCCAGGACACCAACGCCAACGACATCGAAGGGGTGGTGCGGATGCTGATCGGCTCGGCCCGCTCGATGGGTCTCACCGTGGTGGAGGGCTGAGCGATGGCGCACAATAAGCGGCTGCGCGCGGCGTACGCGACGATCGAGGCGAACAAGCCTTACCCGCTCGACGAGGCGGTCCGGCTGGTGAAGGCCAATGCCCGCGCCAAGTTCGACGAGACGGTGGAGGTCGCGATGAATCTCGGCATCGACCCGCGCCACGCCGACCAGATGGTGCGTGGCCTGGTCAGCCTCCCGAACGGCACCGGCAAGACGCTCAGGGTCGCGGTGTTCGCGCGCGGCGCCAAAGCCGAGGAAGCGCAGGCGGCTGGCGCCGACGTGGTCGGTGCTGAAGACCTGGCGGAGAAAGTGCAGGCTGGCGAAATTGCTTTTGATCGCTGTATCGCGACCCCTGACATGATGGCGCTGGTCGGGCGGCTCGGCAAAATCCTCGGCCCGCGCGGGCTGATGCCGAACCCCAAGCTCGGCACCGTGACGATGGATGTGAAGGGCGCGGTTTCGGCCGCGAAGTCCGGCCAGGTCGAGTTCCGCGCCGAAAAGGCCGGGATCGTGCATGCCGGGGTTGGGAAGGCGAGTTTTCCTGAGGACAAGCTTCTTGAAAACATTCGCGCTTTTGTCGATGCCATTCAGAAAGCGAAGCCGACCGGCGCCAAGGGCACGTATGTCCAGAAGGTCGCGCTGAGTTCCACGATGGGGGCCGGGATCCGGGTCGATATCGCGTCCATAGCCCCGTAAGGGGCACGAAATACGCCGGCGTGAGCCGGCGGGCAGGGTGACGGGCTTCGCCCGCCGCCCGAACCTGTCCGAGACCGCACGTGGTTTTCCCTGATCGGGGAGAATCTTAAGGGGCCGAGCGCCCGCGCGCGGGAGACGGGGAAGCCCGGAAAGGCTGGCGGCATCGTCCGGCGGCGTCTCCTGGTGGGTCCGTGTGCAAGGGACAGGCGAACCGGATCGCGGGGGAAACGCCGCGGTCCTGAGGGCAACCCGGCTCGGCGCGCTGGCGCCGGGCGAGAACCAGGAGACTTGTGTGGACCGTACGGAGAAGCGGGAATTCGTTGCCTCGCTCGCCGCGGTGTTCGCCGAGACGTCGATGGTGGTGGTCACCCGCAATAGCGGGCTGACGGTCGCCGAAGTGACGGATCTGCGGCGCCGGATGCGAGCGGCGGGGGCGCAATTCAAGGTCGCGAAGAACCGGCTGGCTCTGCGCGCCTTGGATGGGACCCAATTCGACGGCATCGCTAAGCTGCTGAAAGGGCCGACCGCGCTCGCGTGGTCGTCTGATCCGGTGGCAGTGGCGAAGGCGGCTGTCGAGTTCGCCAAGACCAACGAGAAGCTGGTGGTGCTGGGTGGTGCGCTGGGATCACGGACGCTGGATGCGGCCGGGATACGTGCATTGGCCGAGCTGCCGTCGCTGGAGACGCTGCGGGCGCAATTGCTGGGGCTGATCAATGCCCCGGCGACGCGCCTCGCCGGCGTTCTGCAGGCGCCGGCGGGCCAGCTTGCGCGGGTTTTCGGGGCCTATGCCAAGACCGCCGAGGCGGCTTGATCGCAACGCGACGAGACTGACCCCTAGTGTCCTGCTCCTGACATGCTTTGGCATGTCAGGGATCAGCAGGCCACTGAAAACAAAGAGTGAGTGCCCGTGAAATTCGCTTGCGAATTCTAAACCGGGACTGGGGGCTTGCATGCAACCGAATAGGGCTTATAAAGTAGGAGATTGACGTTATGGCTGAACTGGCGAAGTTGGTAGAGGAGCTGTCGAGCCTCACGGTGCTCGAGGCTGCTGAGCTGTCGAAGCTTCTAGAGGAGAAGTGGGGCGTGTCTGCGGCTGCCCCGGTAGCGGTGGCTGCACCGGCGGCGGCGGCTGCCGCCGCGGCTCCGGCCGAGGAGCAGACCGAATTCACCGTCATCCTGGCCAAGGCCGGGGAGAAGAAAATCAACGTCATCAAGGAGATCCGCACGATCACTGGGCTTGGCCTGAAAGAAGCCAAGGATCTCGTCGAGGGCGCCCCGAAGACCGTCAAGGAAGGGGTCAACAAGGACGAGGCGGAGAAGCTGCGGAAGATTCTGGAAGAGCAGGGCGCGACTGTCGAGATCAAGTAGCGCAAAGGGGCGTTGTCCCCGGTGTGTTTGGGGTCAGACGGAGATCGGGTGCGATCTCTGTCTGACTTCCTGTTGTCGGGGCTGATCGCAGCGATGCAGGGCGCCCGGTGCGGCGTTCGGCCGAGATGAAGGCCCGGGGTGGATCAGCGTCGGGGCGAGACGAAGGCGGACTAGGTTGGGCGCTCTCCGGGCTTATTCCGGGGCGCATGGCGGCGAATTCGCCGCATTGGCGATCTTGAGGATAGAGCATGAACGCGATCACCAAATCATTCAATGGAAAATCCTTCACCGGACGCAAGCGGATTCGCAAGAATTTCGGACGCATTCCGGAAGTCGCGCCGATGCCCAATCTCATCGATGTGCAGCGGGCGAGCTACGAATCCTTCCTCCAGATGCATGTCGCTCCCGACAGCCGGACGCATTCCGGCCTTCAGGAAGTCTTCAAATCGGTTTTTCCGATCGATGATTTCGCCGGCCGCGGCCGGCTCGAATTCGTTCATTACGAGTTCGAGGAGCCGAAATACGACGTCGAGGAATGCATCCAGCGGGGCATGAACTATGCCGCCCCGCTCAAGGTGGTTCTTCGCCTCATCGTCTGGGACGTCGATGAGGAAACCGGCGCGCGCTCGATTCGCGACATCAAGGAGCAGCCGGTTTATATGGGCGACATGCCGCTGATGACCGATAACGGCACGTTCATCATCAACGGCACCGAGCGCGTCATCGTCAGCCAGATGCATCGCAGCCCAGGCGTGTTTTTCGACCACGACAAGGGCAAGACCCATGCTTCGGGCAAGCTTTTGTTCACCGCCCGCGTCATTCCCTATCGCGGTTCCTGGCTCGATTTCGAGTTCGACGCCAAGGATCTCGTCTATGTGCGCATCGATCGCAAGCGCAAATTGCCGGTCACGACGCTGCTTTACGCCCTCGACAATGCCGCGACCGAAGCGCTCCGCGCGGCGCGGGCGGCGCAGGGGGAGATGGTCGATCTCGGTGAGATCCGCGGCATGGATGCCGAGGAGATCCTCACCTATTTCTATGGCCGGGTGACGTTTGCGCACACCCCCAAGGGCTGGGCGCGTCCGTTCGAGGCGGATGCGTTCCGCGGCATGAAGCTTCTGGAGCCGCTCGTCGATGCCGAGACCGGCGAGGTGGTGGCCAAGGCGGAGGACAAGCTCACCAACCGATTGGTGCGCAAGATCGCCGAGACCACGCGAGAGGTTCTGGTCGGGCGCGCGGATCTGCTCGGTCGGTTCATCGCCGAGGATCTCGTCAACCCCGAGACCGGGGAAATCTACATCGAGGCTGGCGAGGAGTTGACCGAGGCGCGGCTTGCCGCGCTCGAGGCTGCGGGGGTCGATAAACTGCCAACGCTCGCCATCGATCAATCAAACGGTCCGTGGATTCGCAACACCTTGGCGGTGGACAAGAACGCCAACCGCGATGATGCGCTGATCGATATTTACCGCGTCATGCGCCCGGGCGAGCCGCCGACCCCGGAGACCGCGGAGGCGTTGTTCCGCGGTCTGTTCTTCGACCCCGAGCGGTATGATCTGTCCTCGGTCGGTCGGGTGAAGATGAACATGCGGCTCGGCTTCGAGACGGATGATCAGCTTCGCGTCTTGCGCAAGGAGGACATCCTCCGCACCGTCAAGGTGCTGTGCGACCTCAAAGACGGCCGCGGCAATATCGACGACATCGACAATCTCGGCAATCGCCGGGTGCGTTCGGTTGGCGAGTTGATGGAGAATCAGTATCGCATCGGGCTTCTGCGGATGGAGCGCGCGATCCGCGAGCGCATGGGCAGCGTCGATATCGACACCGTGATGCCGCATGATCTGATCAACGCCAAGCCGGCGGCGGCGGCGGTGCGCGAGTTTTTCGGCTCTTCGCAGCTCTCGCAGTTCATGGATCAGACCAATCCGCTCTCGGAAGTGACGCATAAGCGTCGGCTTTCGGCGCTAGGCCCGGGCGGGCTCACGCGTGAGCGCGCTGGCTTTGAGGTGCGCGACGTGCATCCGACGCATTACGGCCGCATCTGCCCGATCGAGACGCCGGAGGGGCCGAATATCGGCCTGATCAACTCGCTCGCGACCTATGCGAGGGTGAACAAATACGGCTTCATCGAGACCCCCTATCGCCTGGTCAAGGACGGCGTCGTGCAGGAGGGGTGGAAATATCTCTCGGCGATGGAGGAGGAGAAGCTCGTCGTCGCCCAGGCCGATGCCGCGACCGATGCGCAGGGGCGTTTCACCAGCGATCTGGTCTCGGTGCGCCAGCAGGGTGATTTCCGCTTGGTGGCGCCCGAGCAGGTCTCGGCGGTGGATGTATCGCCCAAGCAGTTGGTTTCCGTCGCGGCGGCGCTGATTCCGTTCCTCGAGAACGACGACGCCAACCGCGCCTTGATGGGCTCGAACATGCAGCGCCAGGCGGTGCCGCTGATCCGCGCTGACGCGCCGTTGGTCGGCACCGGGATGGAAGCGGCGGTCGCGCGGGATTCGGGCGCGACCATCGTTGCGCGCCGCGCTGGCGTCGTCGATCAAATCGACGGCGCCCGCATCGTCGTGCGCGCCACCGCCGAGGACGGCACCACCAAGGGCGTCGATATCTACCGGTTGCGCAAATTCATGCGCTCCAATCAATCGACCTGTATCAATCAGCGCCCGCTGGTGAAGGTCGGCGACCAGGTTTCCGAACGCGACATCATCGCCGACGGTCCCTCGACCGAGCTTGGCGAGCTGGCCCTCGGGCGCAACGTGCTGTGCGCTTTCATGCCCTGGAACGGCTATAATTTTGAGGACAGCATCCTGATTTCCGAGCGTATTGCGCGCGACGACATTTTCACCTCGATCCATATCGAGGAATTCGAGGCGATGGCGCGCGATACCAAGCTCGGCCAGGAGGAAATCACCCGCGACATTCCCAATGTCGGCGAGGAGGCGCTGCGCAATCTCGATGAGGCCGGCATCGTCTATGTCGGCGCCGAGGTCAACCCTGGTGACATTCTCGTCGGCAAGGTGACGCCGAAAGGCGAGAGCCCGATGACGCCGGAAGAGAAGCTGCTGCGCGCCATTTTCGGCGAGAAAGCCTCTGACGTGCGTGATACCTCGCTTCGTCTTCCGGCCGGGGTCACGGGCACTGTCGTTGACGTGCGCGTGTTTAGCCGCCGTGGGGTTGACAAGGATGAGCGCGCGATGGCGATCGAGCGCGCCGAAATCGAGCGCCTCGCCAAGGATCGTGACGATGAGCGGGCGATCCAGGAGCGCTCGTTCCTCAACCGGCTGCGCGAAAAGCTGCTCGGCGCCAAGGCGGCGGGCGGGTTCAAGGGGATCAAGGCCGGCACCGTGCTGACCGAGGAGGTGCTGGCCGAGCATCCGCGTAATGCCTGGCGGCATATCGCTGTTCAGGACGACGCGGTGATGGCCGAGATCGAGTTGTTGCGGCGGGAATTCGATGCTGCTGTTGCGCGTTTGCAGCAGCGTTTCGAGAGCAAGGTCGAGAAGCTGCAGCGCGGCGATGAATTGCTGCCGGGCGTGATGAAGATGGTGAAAGTCTTCGTCGCGGTGAAGCGGAAGCTCCAACCGGGCGACAAGATGGCCGGGCGGCACGGCAACAAGGGCGTGGTCTCGCGCGTGGTGCCGATCGAGGACATGCCGTTTCTCGATGACGGGACGCCGGTCGATCTCGTGCTCAATCCGCTCGGCGTGCCGAGCCGGATGAATGTCGGGCAGATTCTGGAGACGCATCTCGGCTGGGCTTGCGCCAATCTCGGCCGCCAGGTCGGCGAACTGGTCGATGCCTATCGCCGCCATGGCGCCGATCGCGAGGCGGTGCTCGAGCGGTTGCAAGCGATTTACGGGCCGCAATTCGCCGCCGAGCAGGTCGCCGACCTCACCAACGACGAACTGCTCGAACTCTGCGATAATCTGCGTAAGGGAATCCCGATCGCAACGCCGGTGTTCGATGGCGCGCGGATGTCGGATATCGAGGCGATGATGCAGGCGGCTGGCCTCGATACCTCGGGGCAGGTGGTTCTCACCGATGGCCGCACCGGTGAGCCCTTCGAGCGGCGCGTGACGGTTGGCTACATCTACATGCTGAAGCTGCACCATCTCGTCGACGACAAGATCCATGCCCGCTCGATCGGCCCCTATAGCCTGGTGACGCAGCAGCCGCTCGGCGGCAAGGCGCAGTTCGGCGGCCAGCGCTTCGGCGAGATGGAAGTCTGGGCGCTCGAAGCCTATGGCGCGGCTTACACTTTGCAGGAAATGCTGACGGTGAAATCCGACGACGTTTCCGGCCGCACCAAGGTCTATGAAGCAATCGTGCGCGAGCAAGACAATTTCGAGGCGGGGGTTCCCGAAAGCTTCAACGTTTTGGTCAAGGAATTGAAATCCCTTGGCCTCAACGTCGACCTCGGTACCAACGCGGGATGATAGCGGCGTTTCTCAGCGGATTTCCGGAAAAGCTTCCCCTTGGCAACACCCGCGCCGCCGCGCGGGTCGAGCGGAGTGAAATGGCATGAACGAGCTGATGAAGATTCTTGGCCAGACCGGCCAGGCGATGACTTTCGACCAGATCAAGATCCAGATCGCGGCACCCGAGCAGATCCGGAGCTGGTCTTATGGTGAGATCAAGAAGCCCGAGACGATCAATTATCGGACCTTCAAGCCAGAGCGCGACGGCTTGTTCTGCGCCCGCATCTTCGGCCCGATCAAGGATTACGAATGTCTTTGCGGCAAATACAAGCGGATGAAGTTCCGGGGGATCATCTGCGAGAAATGCGGTGTCGAGGTCACGCTCGCCAAGGTGCGGCGCGAACGCATGGGACATATCGAACTTGCGTCACCGGTCGCGCATATCTGGTTTTTGAAGTCCTTGCCGAGCCGGATCGGCCTGATGGTCGATCTCACGCTCAAGGATCTCGAGAAGGTTCTCTATTTTGAGAGCTACGTGGTGCTCGAGCCCGGCACCACCGATCTCAAGCTGCACCAATTGCTGAGCGAGGACCAACTGCTGGCCAAGCAGGACGAGTTCGGCGAGGACGCGTTTCAGGTCGGCATCGGCGCCGAGGCGGCCAAACACATCCTCCAGCAGATCGACCTTGATTCCGAAAAGACGCGGCTTCGCACGGAGCTGCGTGAGACGACGAGCGAGGCCAAGCGCAAGAAGCTCGTCAAGCGTCTCAAGCTGGTCGAGGCCTTCGCCGAATCCGGCTTGCGTCCGGAGTGGATGATCCTCGACGTGATCCCGGTGATCCCGCCGGAGCTGCGCCCGCTGGTGCCGCTCGATGGTGGGCGCTTCGCGACCAGCGATCTCAACGATCTCTATCGTCGCGTGATCAACCGCAACAACCGCTTGAAAAGGCTGATCGAGCTTCGCGCTCCCGATATCATCGTGCGCAACGAAAAGCGCATGCTGCAAGAAAGCGTCGATGCCTTGTTCGATAATGGCCGGCGTGGTCGTGCGATCACCGGGGCGAATAAGCGACCGTTGAAATCGCTCTCCGACATGCTCAAGGGCAAGCAGGGGCGGTTCCGTCAGAATTTGCTTGGCAAACGCGTCGATTATTCCGGCCGCTCGGTGATCGTTGTCGGGCCGGAGCTGAAGCTGCATCAATGCGGTCTGCCGAAGAAGATGGCGCTCGAGCTGTTCAAGCCGTTCATCTACGCCAAACTTGAGAAATATGGCCACGCCACCACCATCAAAGCGGCCAAGCGCATGGTGGAGAAAGAACGGCCGGAAGTGTGGGACATCCTCGAAGAGGTGATCCGCGAGCATCCGGTGCTGCTCAACCGCGCGCCGACGCTGCATCGGCTCGGCATTCAGGCGTTCGAGCCGGTGCTGATCGAGGGCAAGGCGATCCAGCTTCATCCGCTGGTCTGTACCGCCTTCAACGCCGATTTCGACGGCGACCAGATGGCGGTGCACGTGCCGCTCAGCATCGAAGCGCAGCTCGAAGCGCGCGTGCTCATGATGTCGACCAACAACATCCTGAGCCCGGCGAACGGCAAGCCGATCATTGTGCCGAGCCAGGACATCGTGCTCGGGCTTTATTATCTTTCGCTGGAGACGCCGGAATTCCGCGCGACCCCGGATGAGAAAGCGCCCGCCTTCGCCACCATCGGCGAGATCGAGCACGCGCTGCACGCCCGTGTGGTCACGCTACACAGCAAGATCCGCGCACGTTTCGACGGTGTCGATGCCAATGGCCAGCCACAACGCCAGACGGTGATCACGACGCCGGGGCGCATGCTGATCGCTCAGATCCTGCCGCGCCATCCGCAAGTGCCCTTCGCGGTGATCAACAAGCAGCTCACCAAGAAAAATGTCTCCGATGTGATCGACATCGTCTATCGTCATTGCGGCCAGAAAGAATGCGTGATCTTCGCCGATCGTCTGATGGGGCTTGGCTTCGGCCAAGCGTGCAAAGCCGGCCTTTCCTTCGGCAAGGATGACATGATCATCCCCGCCGAGAAGGGCGATCTCATCCGCAAGACCCAGGCCGAGGTCAAGGAGTTCGAGCAGCAATATCAAGAGGGGTTGATCACCGCCGGCGAGCGCTACAACAAGGTGGTCGATGCCTGGTCGCGTTGCACCGATGCCGTCGCCAGCGCAATGATGCAGGAGATCAGCAAGCAGGAGATCGGGCGGCCGACCAATTCGGTGTGGATGATGAGCCATTCCGGCGCCCGCGGCTCGCCGGCGCAGATGCGCCAGCTCGCCGGCATGCGCGGCCTGATGGCCAAGCCCTCGGGCGAGATCATCGAGCAGCCGATCATCGCCAATTTCAAGGAAGGGCTCTCGGTTCTCGAATATTTCAACTCCACCCACGGCGCCCGCAAGGGGCTCGCGGATACGGCGTTGAAGACCGCGAACTCCGGCTATCTCACCCGCCGCCTCGTCGATGTCGCGCAGGATTGCATCATCGTCGATGCCGATTGCGGTACCGAGCGGGGCTTGACGGTGCGCGCCGTGATGGATGGCGGCGAGGTCGTGGCCAGTCTCGCCGAGCGCATTCTCGGCCGCACCGCGGCTGAGGACGTGCTCGATCCGGTGAGCAACACGGTGCTGATGCGGCGGGGGGTGCTGATCAGCGAGGAGGACGCCGATCGCATCGAGCGCGCTGGTGTCGAGGTCATGAAAATCCGCTCGGTGTTGACGTGCGATTCCAAGATCGGCGTGTGTGCGCTCTGCTATGGCCGCGATCTCGCGCGCGGCACGCCGGTCAATGCCGGCGAGGCGGTCGGTGTCATCGCCGCGCAGTCGATCGGCGAGCCGGGCACACAGCTCACGATGCGCACTTTCCACATTGGCGGCGCCGCTCAGCGCGGCGCCGAGCAGTCGAGCGTCGAGGCAAGCCATGACGGCACGGTTGCGATCAAGAACCGCAACGTCGTCATCAACAGCCAGAATGTGCCGGTGGTGATGGCGCGTAACTGCGAAATCCTCCTGTTTGACGAGCGTGGACGCGAGCGGGCGCGGTTTCGCGTCCCCTATGGCGCGCGCCTCCTGACCGATGAAGGGGTGCGGGTGACCCGGGGGCAGAAGCTCGCGGAATGGGATCCCTACACACTACCGATCATCACCGAGCGTGATGGCAAGGTCGAATATCTCGATCTGATCGAGGGTATCACCCTGATCGAGCGGGTTGACGAAGTCACCGGCCTGACCTCGAAAGTGGTGGTGGACTATAAGCAAGGCGCGCGCGGCGCCGACCTCCGACCGCGCTTGCAGCTCAAGGATGCCAAGGGCGAGGTGGTGCGGCTGCCGAGCGGCGCTGATGCGCGTTACTTCCTGGCGCCGGACTCGATCCTTTCGGTGGAGAACGGTGCCGAGGTGCAAGCGGGTGACGTGCTGGCCCGCATTCCGCGCGAGGGCAGCAAGACCCGCGACATCACCGGCGGTCTGCCGCGGGTCGCCGAATTGTTCGAGGCACGGCGGCCGAAGGATCATGCGATCATCGCCGAGACCGATGGCCGCGTCGAATTCGGCAAGGACTACAAAGCGAAGCGCCGGATCATCGTCAAGAACGACGAAACCGGCGAGGAGACCGAATACCTCGTCCCCAAGGGCAAGCATGTTTCGGTGCAAGAGGGCGATTTCGTCCGCCGTGGCGACCCCCTGGTCGATGGGCCGCGGGTGCCGCATGACATTCTCAAGGTGCTCGGCGTCGAGGCGCTGTCGGATTATCTCGTCAATGAGATCCAGGACGTTTACCGTCTGCAAGGGGTGAAGATCAACGACAAGCATATCGAGGTGATCGTCCGCCAGATGCTGCAGAAGGTGGAAATCACCGACCCCGGTGACACCACCTATCTGGTCGGCGAGCAGGTTGACCGGCTCGAGTTCGAGGCCGAGAATCGTAAGCGCGAAAAGGCAGGCGAACGGGTGGCGCAGGCGATGCCGGTTTTGCAAGGCATCACCAAGGCAAGCCTCCAGACCCAGAGCTTCATCAGCGCCGCCTCTTTCCAGGAGACGACGCGGGTGCTGACCGAGGCGGCAACCGCTGGCAAGGTCGACAGCCTCAACGGCCTCAAGGAGAACGTCATCGTCGGGCGGCTGATCCCGGCCGGGACCGGCAGCGTGATGAACCGGCTGCGCAGCATCGCGGCCGGGCGGGACAAGCAGCGTCTGCCGGAGGCGCCGGCGCTCGCGGGCGGCGATCTTGCCGCCGAGTAAGGCGAGAGGATGGGGTGGCAATCAGACCGGGGCTTCGTCCCCGGTCTTTTTTTTGCCGCATTCTTGGCACCGCTTTTTGCGCGCGTGGACTTTTGTGCCACTCTCACCGCGTTATGACGTCTTCTCCCCTCATCGCGGCGTTTTTGGGTGGCGCTATCTATATCCTGATCCCGGGGCCGGCTTTTCTTGCCCTGCTTGCGCTCGGCGCTGCGGCCGGGCGACGCGCGGCGCTCCGGTTCGCCGCGGGCAATCTCGCCGGTGATCTGGTGTGGAATGGTCTCGCGTTGCTGGCGCTGATCGGGGCGCGGGAGATCGGCGCCGGGGTGTTCGCCGCGCTCGACCTCATCTCCGGGCTTTATCTCGGCTGGCTCGGCGTTCGTGCGCTGAGGGCGGGAGGTATCGCGAGGCAGGCCATGGTGCCGCGGCGAGCGCTGCTGCGCGGCGTTGTCTTTGGCCTGACCAACCCCAAGGGCTACCCGGTTGCCGTTGCGACCTTCGCCGCGCTGCTCTCGGGGCAGCCGGGAGGGCTTGGCATGGCCCATTTGCCGGCGCTTTTTGCGATGGTGGCGGGGGGTATCGCCGGCGCCGATCTGTTGTTGGTGGTAATGGTCGGCTTGCGGCCATTCCGACATTTTTACGCCCGCTATCAGCAGTGGCTCACCCGTGGGGCGGGCCTCTTATTTGTCGGATTCGGCGCGCATGCGCTCTATCTCGGCGGCTATGCCGCCCTCACTGGCGGCCGGGCTGGGAGATGAGCGGCATTGGCGGCGCGATGGTGGGTGGCGAGCGATGTTTTTTGCCGGCGCGGCGCTTGACTCGAGGCGACGCGGCTCGTAGGTTCCGCGCCCTCAGCCAACCGCTCTCACGAGGGGGTGGCCGTTATTCGCAGGCAGCAAGGTCCGCGGCGCCGTAGCGGTTGGTTTGACCCCGCTTCTTAGGCCGCAGACACGGATCTTCCGTAGGCCGGATGTTTTCGGCCAGTGCGGGGGAACGGCGTGAAGGCAATGCTGCGGCGTCTGGCGTGCGTCGTATTGGGGCAGATCGCCGAGGTTCCGGCCGTGGCTCCGTTGTTGGGATTGGAAAAGAGGTCTATGCCGACCATCAACCAGTTGATCGCCAAGGGGCGTGAGCCGCGTGGCAAGCGCAACAAAGTTCCCGCCCTGCAAGGCTGCCCGCAGAAGCGGGGTGTCTGCACGCGTGTCTATACGACGACGCCGAAAAAGCCCAATTCGGCTTTACGCAAAGTGGCCAAGGTGCGTTTGACCAATGGCTATGAGGTGGTGAGCTACATCCCCGGCGAAGGCCATAATCTGCAGGAGCATAGCGTGGTGTTGATCCGTGGCGGCCGCGTCAAGGATTTGCCCGGCGTGCGTTATCACATTCTGCGCGGCGTGCTCGACACCCAGGGCATCGCCAAGCGCCGCCAGCGCCGCTCGCTCTACGGCGCCAAGCGGCCGAAGTGACGGGGGAACAGCGATGAGTCGCCGTCACCGCGCCGTCAAGCGCGAAACCCTGCCGGACGCGAAGTTCGGCGATGCCGTGATCGCGCGTTTCATGAATGCGCTGATGTATAATGGTAAGAAATCAGTCGCCGAGGGTATCGTTTATGGCGCGCTCGATGTCATGAAGCGGCGCGGCGGCGCGAATGCCGATCCCGTGCGGATGTTTCACGAGGCGCTGGACAATGTGAAGCCGGCGGTGGAAGTGCGTTCGCGCCGAGTTGGCGGCGCCACCTACCAGGTGCCGGTCGAGGTTCGCGCCGAGCGACGACAAGCGCTGGCGATTCGCTGGATTATTGATGCGGCCCGCAAGCGCGGCGAGCACACCATGGAAGACCGCCTCTCTAACGAACTGATGGATGCCGTGAACAACCGTGGCGCGGCAGTGAAGAAACGTGAAGACACGCATCGGATGGCGGAAGCGAACAAGGCTTTCAGCCATTACCGCTGGTAATCAAGCAACCCTATCCCCGACGAACTTCTGAGCCACACCGGGCACGGAGAACAAGACGATGGCCAAGGCGAAATTCGAGCGCAATAAGCCGCACTGCAACATCGGCACGATCGGCCATGTGGATCATGGCAAGACGTCGCTGACCGCGGCGATCACCAAGATTCTGGCCAAGACGGGCGGGGCGACGTTCACCGCCTATGACCAGATCGACAAGGCCCCGGAGGAGCGCGCGCGCGGAATCACGATCTCGACCGCACATGTCGAGTATGAGACGCAAAAGCGCCACTACGCGCATGTCGATTGCCCGGGTCACGCCGACTACGTCAAGAACATGATCACTGGCGCCGCGCAGATGGACGGGGCGATCCTCGTCGTCTCGGCGGCTGACGGCCCGATGCCCCAGACCCGCGAGCATATCCTGCTCGCCCGTCAGGTGGGTGTGCCGGCGCTCGTCGTGTTCCTCAACAAAGTGGACATGGTCGATGATCCGGAGCTTCTCGAGCTCGTCGAGATGGAAGTGCGCGAGCTGCTCTCGAGCTATCAATTCCCCGGCGATGACATTCCGATCATCAAGGGTTCGGCGCTGTGCGCGCTCGAGGATCGCAACCCGGAGCTTGGCGAACAGGCTATTCTCAAGCTGATGGAAGCGGTCGATTCCTATATTCCGCAACCCGAGCGCCCGAAGGATCGGCCGTTCCTGATGCCGATCGAGGACGTCTTCTCGATTTCCGGGCGCGGCACGGTGGTGACCGGGCGTATCGAGCGTGGTCTGGTCACGGTCGGCGACGAGGTCGAGATCGTTGGGCTTCGCGCGACACAGAAGACCATCGTCACCGGCGTCGAGATGTTCCGCAAGTTGCTCGACCGCGGCGAGGCCGGCGACAATATCGGCGCGCTGCTCCGCGGCACCAAGCGTGAGGAGGTCGAGCGCGGCCAGGTTCTCGCCAAGCCGGGTTCGATCACGCCGCATACCAAGTTCAAAGCCGAGGCTTATATCCTGACGAAGGAGGAGGGTGGTCGCCATACGCCATTCTTCACCAACTACCGGCCGCAGTTCTACTTCCGCACCACCGATGTCACCGGCATCGTGAAGTTGCCGGAAGGGACCGAAATGGTGATGCCGGGCGACAATGTCTCGATGGATGTCGAGCTGATCGCACCCATCGCGATGGATGACGGGCTGCGGTTTGCCATTCGCGAGGGTGGTCGCACGGTTGGTGCCGGCGTCGTCGCCAAGATCGAGGCGTAAGGTCGCGATCGCGCGAAACGTAGAGCTGGAACGAACCCATGGACAACCAGAATATCCGCATCCGCCTGAAAGCGTATGATCATCGCGTGCTCGATAACAGCACGAAGGAGATCGTGAACACGGCCAAGCGTACAGGCGCGCGTGTTCGTGGGCCGATTCCACTGCCGACTCATATCGAGCGATTCACCGTGAATCGCTCCCCACATGTCGACAAGAAAAGCCGCGAGCAGTTCGAAATCCGAACCCATCGCCGCCTTCTTGATATCGTCGAGCCCACGCCGCAGACGGTCGATGCTCTGATGAAGCTCGATCTCGCTGCCGGCGTGGACGTCGAGATCAAAATCTGAAGCATCTGATCTGAAGAAAACGTCATGCGCACCGGATTATTGGCAAGAAAACTGGGGATGACCCGGTTGTTCAAGGATGATGGCACTCATGTGCCGGTCACCGTTCTGCATCTCGACGAGGTGCAGGTAGTGTCTGTGCGCGACCCCGCGCGGGACGGCTACACTGCGGTGCAACTCGGGTTCGGGCGCGCCAAGGTGAAGAATGTCAGCAAAGCCAATCGTGGCCATTTTGCCAAGGCCAAGGTTGAGCCAAAGCGGAAGCTGGTGGAGTTTCGGGTAGCGCCTGATGCCGTGCTGGAGCCGGGGGCGACGCTGTCGGCGGCGCATTTCGCGATCGGGCAGAAGGTCGATGTCTCTGGCACCTCGAAGGGCAAGGGCTTTGCTGGCGCGATGAAGCGGTGGAATTTCCGTGGTTTGGAGGCGAGCCACGGCGTTTCCATCAGCCATCGCAGTCACGGCTCGACCGGCAATCGCCAGGATCCCGGCAAGACGTTCAAGAACAAGAAAATGGCCGGCCATCTCGGCGATGAGCGGGTGACCACACTCAATGTCGAGATTGCGCATGTCGATGCCGAGCGCGGTTTGATCATGGTCAAGGGCGCAGTGCCGGGGGGCAAAGGGTCGTTCGTTCTGGTGCGTGATGCGATCAAGCGTCCGCGTCCGGCGGATGCGCCGTATCCGGCGGCGCTGGCGGGCTGAGGGGCGGGTGATGGAAATCGAAATCAGAACGCTGGACGATACCGCGGTCGGCAAAACCGAACTCAATGACGCGGTGTTTGGTGCCAGCCCGCGCGAGGATATTATGGCGCGGGTGGTGCATTGGCAGTTGGCCAAGCGCCGTGCCGGCACGCATGCCGTCAAGGGGATGGGCGAGGTCTCGGGCACCACGCGCAAGCCTTATAAACAGAAGGGCACCGGGCGGGCCCGCCAAGGCAGCTTGCGGGCGCCGCAATTCCGCACCGGTGGGGTGGTGCATGGCCCGGTGGTGCGGGACCACGGCTATGATCTGCCGAAGAAGGTACGCCGTCTCGGGTTGATTTCGGCGCTTTCGAAGAAGTGGGCCGAAGGCAAGTTGGTGGTGTTGGAGAGCGCCGGGGGTGTTGGTAAGACCAGGGATCTGGTGGGGAAGTTGAAGACCCTCGGTTGGCGCTCGGCGCTGATTGTCGATCACGAGGTTGATGGCGAGCTTCTCCGCGCCAGCCGCAATGTGCCGGGGATCGACGTGCTGCCGTCGCTCGGCGCGAATGTTTACGACATTCTGCGCCATGATGTGCTCGCCGTCACCGCGGCCGGGATTGCTTCTTTGACTGAGCGACTGACGCGGGAGATCGTGCGATGACGTCGCCATACAAACTCGGCCAATCGGCGCGCAAACGGGCGGCGCATCTCTCGCGCGAAGAGATGTATCGCATCATTCGGAGCCCGGTGGTGACAGAGAAGGCAACGATGCTCGGCGAGCGCCATCAAATGGCGTTTCGCGTTGTTGCCGAGGCGACCAAGCCGGAGATTAAGGCCGCGATCGAGGGGTTGTTCGGCGTCAAGGTGACGGCGGTGAATACGCTCGTGACCAAGGGTAAGACCAAGCGCTTCCGCGGCCGCCCGGGTCGGCGAAGCGATGTCAAGAAAGCCTATGTGACGCTCGCCGAAGGTCAGACCATTGATCTGACCGTTGGTCTGGCGTGAAGGATCGACCATGGCGCTGAAGAATTTCAATCCGGTTACGGCGAGCCTCCGCGGCACCATTCTCGTCGATCGTGGCGAGCTGTGGAAGGGAAAGCCGGTCAAGGCGCTGACCCGCGGTAAGACGGGAACAGGCGGGCGCAATAATCACGGCCATATCACCTCGCGGTTTCGCGGCGGCGGCCACAAGCGCGCCTATCGCCTGGTGGATTTCCGCCGGCGCAAGTTCGACGTTCCCGCGGTGGTGGAGCGGCTGGAGTATGATCCCAATCGTTCCGCGTTTCTCGCGCTGATCAAGTATCAGGACGGCGAGCTCGCCTATATTCTCGCGCCCCAGCGTTTGCGCGTTGGTGATGTCGTGGTTTCCGGCGCGCGCGTCGATATCAAGCCCGGCAACGCGATGCCGATGGCGGCGATCCCGGTTGGCACCATCATTCATAATATTGAGATGAAGCCAGGCGCGGGTGGCAAGATCGCGCGTGCCGCCGGCACGTTCGCCCAGCTCGTCGGCAAGGATGTGGGGTATGCGCAAGTTAAGCTGATGTCGGGTGAGTTGCGCATGGTGCGCGCGGAATGCATGGCGAGCATCGGCGCGGTCTCCAATCCCGATAACGCGAACGCCCATATCGGCAAGGCGGGGCGACAGCGCTGGCTCGGGCGGCGGCCGCATAACCGTGGCGTGGTGATGAACCCGGTCGATCATCCGCATGGTGGCGGCGAGGGTCGTACATCCGGTGGGCGCCATCCGGTGACGCCGTGGGGCAAGCCGACCAAGGGGTATAAGACTCGCGTGAACAAGCGCACGGACAAGCTGATCATTCGCCGGCGCAACAAGGGGAAGGGCTGAACCGATGGCTCGCTCCGTCTGGAAAGGGCCGTTCGTTGACGGCTATCTCCTCAATAAGGCCGAAGCCGTGCGCGCGTCGGGCCGCAACGAGATCATCAAGATCTGGTCGCGCCGCTCGACCATCTTGCCGCAATTCGTCGGGCTTACTTTCGGCGTCTATAACGGCCGCAAGTTTCTGCCGGTGCAGGTCAATGAGAATATGGTCGGGCATAAATTTGGCGAGTTTTCGCCGACCCGCACGTTCACCGGTCATTCGGCCGACAAGAAGGCAAAGCGGGGCTGAGATGAGCAAGCCGAAGCATGAACGCCGACTGGACGCGAGCGAAGCGGAGGCGGTGATGCGCAATTTGCGTGTCAGCCCGCGCAAGCTCAATCTCGTAGCCGGGCTCATTCGCAACCGGCCGGCGGCGCAAGCGATCGCGACGCTGACGTTTAGCAAGCGACGCATCGCCGGGGATGTGAAGAAGGTGCTGCAAAGCGCGATCGCCAATGCCGAGAACAACCATTCACTCGATGTCGACCGATTGGTCGTCACCCGCGCCGAGGTGGGGCGCGCGGTGGTGATGCGGCGTTTTCACGCGCGCGGCCGCGGCCGTTCGGCGCGGGTGGAGAAATGGTTCAGCCATCTGCGGATCGTCGTTGCTGAACTCCCCGAGTTCGCGGCGACGAATGCAGCGCAGACTGAGGAAGGGGCAGCGTAGCCGATGGGACACAAGGTCAATCCGATCGGGCTCCGGCTCGGTATCAATCGCACCTGGGATAGCCGTTGGTACGCGGACGCCGATTATGCGCGCTTGCTGCATGATGATATGCGGTTGCGCGAGCGGCTGCGGAGCAAGCTGCACGCCGCTGGTGTGTCGCGTGTGGTGATCGAGCGGCCGGCGAAAAAGCCGCGGGTGACGATTTACGCGGCGCGGCCGGGCGTGGTGATCGGGCGCAAGGGCCAAGACATCGATGCATTGCGCAAAGATCTCTCGGCCATGGCAAAGGCTGAGGTGACGCTCAACATCGTCGAGATCAGGAAGCCTGAGATCGATGCGACTTTGGTTGCCGAAAACATTGCTCAGCAACTCGAACGGCGCGTTGCCTTCCGGCGCGCCATGAAACGCGCGGTGCAATCGGCGATGCGGCTTGGCGCGCAAGGCATTCGGATCAATTGTGGCGGCCGCCTCGGCGGCGCCGAGATCGCGCGCATGGAGTGGTATCGCGAAGGTCGCGTCCCCTTGCACACGCTGCGCGCGGACATCGACTACGGGATCGCGACCGCCAAGACCACCTATGGCACCTGTGGGGTCAAGGTGTGGATTTTCAAAGGTGAAATTCTGGCTCATGATCCGATGGCGCAAGACCGGCGCGCCGCGGAGCAGGCCCCGCAGCGCTGAGGATCACGAAGGATGCTTTCTCCCAAGCGCACCAATTATCGCAAGGCCCATAAGGGGCGCATCCATGGCCTCGCCAAGGGTGGCACGGCGTTGAATTTCGGCGCCTTTGGCTTGAAGGCCATGGAGCCCGAGCGGATCACCGCGCGCCAGATCGAAGCGGCCCGCCGCGCCATCACTCGCGCCATGAAGCGCGCCGGCCGCGTCTGGATCAGGATTTTTCCCGACGTGCCGGTGTCTCGTAAACCGGCGGAGGTGCGCATGGGCTCGGGAAAAGGCGCGCCGGAATTCTGGGTCTGCCGGGTCAAGCCGGGGCGGATCATGTTCGAGATCGATGGTGTCGCGCCGGATCTCGCGCGCGAGGCGCTCGATCTCGGCGCCGCCAAGCTGCCGATCAAGACCAAGTTTGTCACCCGGATGGGGGATGCCTGAGATGAGCAAGGCGCGTGATATCCGCACCAAGACCCCGGACGAGCTGGCCACCTTGCTGCTCGATCTCAGCAAGGAGCGGTTCAATCTCCGTTTTCAGCGCGCGGTCGGCCAGCAGGAAGGTACGGCACGGATGCGCGCGGTGCGGCGCGAGATCGCGCGGGTCAAGACAATCCTGGCGGAGAAGCAGCGTCTTCCCGCCGTGCAATCCTGAGAGGCGAGCGCGTATGCCCAAGCGCATCCTGACTGGCCGCGTGACGAGCGACAAAATGGACAAGACCGTGACGGTGCTTGTCGATCGACGCGTCATGCATCCACTTTATAAGAAGTTCATCCGCCGCTCGAAAAAATATGCGGCCCATGATGAAGAGAATTTGTGCAAGGCCGGGGATCTCGTGCGCATCATCGAGTGTCCGCCGATCAGCAAACGTAAGACCTGGCGGGTGATCGAGCGCAACGGCGAGGCCGTCGCGGACGCCGAGACGCAGGTTTGAGGAGCGGCGAATGATCCATCCCGAAACCAATCTCGAGGTTGCCGATAATTCCGGCGCCCGTCGTGTGCAGTGCATCAAGGTGCTCGGCGGCTCGAAACGCAAGACGGCCTCGGTCGGCGATGTCATCGTCGTTTCCATCAAGGAGGCGATCCCGCGCGGCAAGGTGAAAAAAGGCGACGTGCATCAGGCGGTGATCGTGCGGACCTCGTTTCCGGTGCGTCGTGCCGATGGCAGCGCGATCCGTTTCGATCGCAATGCGGCGGTTCTGATCAACAAGCAACAGGAGCCGATCGGCACGCGCATTTTTGGCCCGGTGGTGCGCGAGTTGCGTGCCAAACGCTTCATGAAAATCATTTCGCTTGCGCCGGAGGTGCTGTGATGGCGGCACGCATCAAGAAAGGCGACAAGGTCGCGGTGATCAGCGGCGCCGCCAAGGGCGGGCGCGGCGAGGTGTTGCGCGTGTTGCCGCGTGAGAATAGGGCGGTGGTGCAGGGGGTGGCGATGGTCAAACGCCATCTCAAGCCGCGCGGCATGGGCCAGCCGGGTGGTATCGACCGGCGTGAGGCGGCGATCCATTTGTCAAACCTGATGCTCATCGATCCCAAAACCGACAAGCCGACGCGGGTTGGCTTTCGGGTCTTGGAGGACGGGCGTAAGGTGCGGGTCGCGAAAGCCAGCGGCCAAGTTATCGAGAGTTGAGGGGAACGGCATGAGCGAGATGGAAAATCGGCCGCTGCCGCGCCTGATGCGGCGTTACCGCGAGGAGTTGCGGGCCAAGCTGCAGGCGGAATTCAACTACAAGAACCCGATGCAGGTGCCGCGCCTTGAGAAAATTGTCATCAATATGGGCGTTGGTGAGGCGACCGCCGATCAGAAGAAGCTCGATGCGGCGGTGAACGAATTGACGATGATCGCCGGGCAGAAGGCGGTGAAGACGATTGCCAAGAAGGCGATCGCGGGCTTCAAGATCCGCAAGGGCTTGCCGATCGGCTGCAAGGTGACGCTGCGTCGCGCGCAAATGTATGAGTTCCTCGACCGCCTGACCACGATCGCGTTGCCGAGGGTGCGCGACTTCCGGGGGATTACCGGCAAGGGATTCGACGGACGCGGGAATTTCGCGATGGGCATGCGCGAACAGATCGTGTTTCCAGAGATCAACTACGACAAGGTCGATGCCGTTCGCGGCATGGACATCGTTTTCGTGACCACGGCGCGCACCGATGCGGAAGCGAAGGCCCTGCTCAAGGGTTTTGACCTTCCGTTCGCGGCGTGAGCGGCCGGGTTTGGGGATTACGGGATTTTGGGGAAAACCATTGGGTGTTTGAACGCCCGACAGGTTCCGGAGGGTAGAGAACGACATGGCCAAGCTTTCCGCGGTCAATCGTAATAAGCGGCGCGAGCAGATGGCAGAGCGCGATCGCGCCAAGCGCAAGGCGCTGAAGGCGGCGATCATGGATCGCACGCGCCCGGTTGAGGAACGCTTTGAAGCTTCGCTGAAGCTCGCGCAGTTGCCGCGCAATGGCGCAGCCGGACGGGTGCGGTTGCGCTGCGAGCTGACCGGGCGGTCGCGCGGCAATTATCGTAAGTTCAAACTTTGCCGCATCGCTTTACGCGATCTTGCCAGCGCCGGACAGATTCCGGGCCTGGTCAAAGCGAGCTGGTAGAAGAGGAGCGATCATGGCGCTTACCGATCCGCTCGGCGACATGCTGACCCGTATCCGCAACGCTCAGCGTTCGCGGCACAGTGTTTGCGTTGCGCCAGCGTCACGGCTGCGAGCCAACGTGCTCGAGGTGCTGAAACGTGAAGGCTTTATCCGAGGTTTTTCGGCCGAGGAATTGCGCCCGGGTGTCGCGCGGCTGCGTATCGAGCTGAAATACAATGAGGGCGAGCCGGTGATCAAAGAGATTACTCGTGTCTCTCGCCCTGGCCGGCGGGTTTATTCGAAGATCCGGGAATTGCCCAAGGTCTATGCCGGGCTTGGTATTTCGATTCTGTCAACGCCGCGTGGCGTGCTCAGCGATGCCGAAGCGCGCGCCGCCAATGTTGGCGGCGAAGTTCTTTGTCGCGTGTTCTGAGGGAGGGACGTATGTCGCGTGTAGGCAAATATCCCGTGCCCATTCCAGATGGCGTGCAGGTGGCGATCGCCGGCCGCAGCCTGTCGGCGAAAGGCCGGCTCGGTGAATTGCGACTTGATCTTGCCGACGATGTCGAGGTCAAGGTCGAGGGCAAGCTGGTCACGGTCTCGCCGCGTGATGGTGAGAGGCGCGCCCGCATGATGTGGGGCACCACGCGGGCGCTGGTTGCGAACATGGTGCGTGGCGTCTCGGCCGGCTACGAGCGCAGTATGGAGATCACCGGCACCGGCTTTCGCGCCGCCGTGCAGGGTCAGAATCTGGTCATAAATCTCGGCTTTTCTCACGATGTCGTCTATCCTATCCCGCAGGGGATCAAGATATCCTGCGAGAAGCCGACATCGATCAAGGTCGAGGGAATCGATAAACGCTTGGTGGGGCAGGTGGCGGCGGAGATTCGCGGCTATCGTCCGCCCGAGCCTTACAAGGGCAAAGGCGTGCGCTATAGCGACGAGGTCATCCGGCGCAAAGAGGGTAAGAAGAAGTAATGAGTGCCAAGCAGGATCTCCAGGCACGCCGGCGCCAGCGTCTGCGTTTCCAACTCCGCAACAAAAGTGGTGGGCGCCCGCGTTTGTCGGTATTTCGCTCCGGCAAGCATATTTATGCTCAAGTCATCGACGACGAGGCGGGCCGCACTTTGGTCGCGGCATCAACGCTTGACGCTGCATTGCGGCGGGAACTTCGGACCGGGGCCGACAAGGTGGCGGCGGCGGCGGTCGGCAAGCTGATCGCAGAGCGCGCCTTGGCGACTGGGGTCAAGGAGGTCGTGTTCGATCGCGGCGCCTATTTCTATCATGGCCGCGTCAAAGCGCTGGCCGAGGCCGCCCGCGAAGGCGGGCTCGCTTTCTGAGGGAACGAAACATGGCACGGGAACCGAGGGAAGGCCGCGGTCGCGAGCGCAGCCGAGAGCGCGAGAGCGGCGATGACCTGATGGATAAACTGGTCTCCATCAATCGCGTGGCTAAAGTGGTCAAGGGTGGGCGACGTTTTGCCTTTGCCGCTTTGGTCGTGGTTGGTGACCAGAAAGGCCGCGTCGGGTATGGTGCGGGCAAGGCGCGTGAAGTGCCTGAAGCGATCCGCAAGGCAACTGAGCGTGCCAAACGGACCATGATCCGGGTGCCGATGCGCGAGGGCCGCACACTGCATCACGATGTCGAAGGGCGTTTCGGCGCGGGCGCGGTCGTGTTGCGTTCGGCGCCGGCCGGCACCGGGATCATCGCCGGCGGGCCGTTGCGCGCGGTGTTCGAGACGCTCGGCCTTGGCGATGTGGTTGCCAAGAGCCTTGGCAGCCGCAATCCGCATAACATGGTCAAGGCGACATTCGCCGCGCTCCAACGCTGCACCAATCCGCGTGGTGTTGCGTCGCGTCGTGGCAAGAAAGTGTCCGATCTGCTCGGGCGGCGCGAGGCGCCCGCGGCACAGGAGGCTGCCGATGCCTAAGATGTTGCGAGTGACTCAGATCGCCTCGGCGGCCGGCCGCAAGCCGGGTCAGCGCGAGACGTTGATCGGTCTGGGACTGAACAAGCTGCACCGTTCCCGCCTGGTTGCGGATACGCCCGCAACGCGTGGCATGATCCGGAAAGTGGCGCATCTCATCACGGTGGCGGATCTTGCTGAGACGTCGCCTGCGGCCGAGGAGGGCGCGCGGTAATGTTGCTCAATGAATTGCGCGATAACCCCGGTGCGCGTCGGCGCTCGAAGCGGCTTGGTCGCGGTATCGGCTCTGGTAAAGGCAAGACGTCCGGCAAGGGGGTCAAGGGCCAGAAGGCACGCGAAGGTGTCGCGCTGAACGGCTTTGAGGGCGGCCAGTTGCCGATCTATCGGCGTTTGCCCAAACGCGGCTTCGTCAATATTTTCCGCAAATCCTATGCCCCGCTCAATCTCGGCCGGTTGCAAAAGGCAATCAACGAGGGGCGGATCGATGCGACGCAGCCGATCACCGAGGCATTGCTCGCCGCGGCGGGGTTAGTGCGCATGAGCGGCGTCGCCGGGGTTCGGTTACTCGCCGAGGGCGCGATCACCCAGGCCGTCACCATCAAGGTCTCTGGCGCCTCAGCAGCGGCGATCGAGCGCGTGGCGGCAGCCGGCGGCCAGGTCGAGGTCAGCGTTAGCGCGAGCGGCAACGAGGCGCCGGCGCCGCGCTGAGCGCGGTGTGGGTGGCGTGCCGGACCGGCGTCGGCGGCCCTGAAGCCCGGGACAGACGGGTTGGGTGGGCCCGACCTCATCGAGGGGCTGCTATGATTGGCGGAGGCTTGCCTTAAAGGGCCGTGACGAGGCACACTTCCCCGTGATCGGCGGTCGGTGACTGGGCGGCGTTGGTCGGGGGCGAAAGCAAAGGGGCGGGCATGATAAGGAAAAGCGCATGGCGTCGGCAGCCGAGCAACTAGCGTCCAGCCTCAATCTTGGCGTTCTCGCCAAGGCGACCGAGCTCAAAAAGCGCATCTGGTTCACCCTCGGTGCGCTGATCGTTTATCGTGTCGGCACGTATATTCCGCTGCCCGGGGTTGATACCTCGGTAATGGGCGAACTCATGGCCCAGCATGGCGGCGGCATTCTCGGCATGTTTGACATGTTCACCGGCGGCGCCTTGCGGCGGATGACCGTGTTTGCCTTGAACATCATGCCCTATATCAGCGCGAGCATCATCGTTCAGTTGATGTCGGCGGCGCTGCCGTCGCTCGAAGCCCTGAAGAAGGAGGGTGAGAGCGGGCGCAAGAAGATGAACCAATATACCCGCTATCTCACCGTGGTGATCGCCATGTTTCAGGCCTATGGCATCACTTTGGGGCTGGAGAGCATGCGCGGCAGTTTCGGTCCGGCCGTCATCGATCCTGGCTGGTTCTTTCGTCTCAGCGCGGTGGTGACGCTGGTCGGTGGGACGATGTTCTTGATGTGGATCGGCGAGCAAATCACCGCGCGTGGTATCGGGAATGGCATTAGCCTGATCATTTTCTCAGGGATCGTCGCCAATCTGCCGCATGCGCTGGCAAGCCTGCTCGAACTCGGGCGAACCGGGGCGTTGTCGCCGGTGTTCATCGTTGGTTTCATGATCATCGCGATTTTGGTGATTGGTTTTATCGTGTTCATGGAGCGGGCGCATCGGCGTGTCGTGGTGCAATACCCGAAGCGCCAAGTGGGTAGCCGGATGTTTGGCGGCGAGTCCACCCACATGCCGCTCAAACTCAATACGTCAGGCGTCATTCCACCGATTTTCGCGAGTTCCATCCTCCTCATTCCGGCAACCATCGCGGGCTTTTCGCATGGCGGTGGGCCGATTTGGGTGAACTGGATCGTGAGCCAACTCGCCCATGGCCAGCCGCTCTATATGGCGCTTTATGCTGCGCTGATCATCTTTTTCGCCTATTTCTACACGGCCGTCGTGTTCAATCCGCAGGAAACGGCGGATAATCTCAAAAAATATGGCGGTTTTATTCCCGGCATACGCCCTGGCAACGCGACGGCGGAGTATTTCGATTATATTCTAACGCGGCTGACCACCATCGGTGCGATCTACGTTGCGGCGGTGTGTCTGCTGCCGGAAATTCTGATCAGTCATTATGGGGTGCCGTTCTATTTCGGTGGCACCAGCTTGATGATCATCGTCTCCGTGACGATGGACACCATCACCCAGATCCAATCACACCTCCTTGCCCATCAATATGAGGGGCTCATTCGCAAGGCGCGGGTGCGCGGGCGGGTGCGCTGATGACGGCCAAAAGGGGGCTTAACCTCATCCTGCTTGGCCCTCCAGGCGCCGGGAAAGGCACGCAGGCGAAGCGGCTCGAAGAGCGTTACGGTATTGCGCAAATTTCAACCGGAGACATGTTGCGCGGCGAGGTCGCCGCCGGGAGCGAGATCGGCAAGAAGGCGAAGGCGATCATGGAAGCCGGCGAATTGGTGCCGGATGAGATCATTATCGCCATGCTCTCGGCGCGGATTGCGCGGCCGGATTGCGCGAAAGGCTTCATTCTCGACGGTTTCCCGCGCACTGTTCCGCAAGCGGAGGCCCTCGACGTCATGCTCGGTGAACATGAATTGACGTTGAGCGCGGTGATCGAACTCAAGGTTGACGACGCGGCGCTGGTCGAGCGCATCGCCGGGCGTTTCATCTGTGCCACCTGCGGCGCAGGGTATCATGACGTGTTCAAGCCGCCGAAAATTCCGGGCCATTGTGATGTGTGTGGTGGCACGACCTTTAGCCGCCGCGCCGATGACAACCGCGACACGGTTGCCGCGAGGCTCGCCGCCTATCATCGCCAGACGGCGCCGATCTTGCCTTATTATGCGGCGCAGGGGCGGCTCTATAGCGTCGATGGCATGGCTGCGATTGACGACGTGACAGTGGCGGTGGAACGGGTTTTGTCTGGCCTTGAGGCGTAAATCACGAAAAAATGATCGCACAAGATTGACAGCTAAGTACTGGCTTGTATAGTGCGCGCCTCACACGGCGCCCCGGGGAATGGGGTGTGTTCGGGTGTGGGGAAAGTTAAGGCGGAAAGTTGGGCGACCTGGGCGCATTGGCGTTGCGGGGTGCGGTTCTTGTTTTTGACAGGCATGGGTTATGTCGGCTGAGTTTGGCCGGCTGGTGAGGAGTGAAGAAGCGTGGCGCGCATCGCTGGGGTGAATATTCCAACCAATAAGCGGGTAACGATTGGCCTTCGCTATATTTATGGCATTGGTCCGGCGAAGGCGGCGGAAATCTGTTCTGCGCTTGGGATCCCGGACGAGCGCCGGGTCAATCAGCTCAGCGATGATGAGGTGCTGCGTATCCGTGAATTGATCGATCGCGAATATCGCGTCGAGGGCGATCTGCGGCGCGAGGTGGCGATGAACATCAAGCGCTTGATGGATCTCGGCTGCTATCGCGGGCTTCGCCATCGTCGTGGCTTGCCGGTCCGTGGCCAGCGCACCCACACCAATGCCCGCACGCGCAAAGGCAAGGCGGTCGCGATCGCCGGCAAGAAGAAAGTGACGAAATAGCGCTTGCCCCTATTTTGGCGCCTCCGCGCCCTCGCCATCATCCCGCCCTCGCCATCATCCATAGCCGACCGATAGGACAAAATTCATGGCCAAGCCCGCCCAGGCCGCGCGCCCGCGCAAGAAGGAACGCAAGAATATTATCTCTGGCGTTGCTCATGTCGCGGCAACGTTCAACAATACCATGGTGACCATCACCGATTCTCAAGGCAACGCGATCGCGTGGTCCTCGGCGGGGAGTCAGGGATTCAAGGGTAGCCGTAAATCGACGCCCTATGCCGCGCAGGTGGCTGCGGAAGAGGCGGGTCGCAAGGCGCGCGAGCACGGGATGGAAACCTTGGAGATCGAGGTCAGCGGCCCGGGTTCTGGGCGCGAAAGCGCTCTTCGCGCGTTGCAGGCGGTCGGTTTTGCGATTACCGCCATTCGCGACACCACCGCCATTCCGCATAATGGCTGCCGCCCGCGTAAGAGGCGTCGCGTCTGATCGTCGCCTCCGCTCGGGATCTCGGCTCGGAGATCTGCGGCAGCGAGGTAAAGTTCCGCGCTTTCGTGAGCGCATTCATTGCAGATGAGGCAAGCGTGGTCATCCAGAGAAACTGGCAATCGTTGATCAAGCCGGAAAAGCTGGAAGTTGAATCCGGCGCGGTTCCGTCCTGCGTTGCAACCATCATCGCCGAGCCGCTCGAGCGTGGTTTCGGCATGACGCTCGGCAACGCTATTCGTCGTGTTCTGCTCTCGTCGTTGCAGGGCGCCGCGGTGACTTCGGTGCAGATCGACGGTGTGTTGCATGAGTTCAGCAGCATTCCCGGCGTGCGTGAAGATGTCACCGATATTGTGCTCAACATCAAGCAGCTTGCGCTTCGCATGCATGGCGAGGGGCCGAAACGCATGGTGCTTTCGGCAACGGGGCCGGGCGAGGTCAAGGCGGGGCAGATCCAGACCGGGCATGACATTGAAATCATGAACCGCGATCTCGTTATCTGCACTCTCGACGACGGTGCTAAGCTCGGCATCGAATTCACGGTCCAACTCGGCAAAGGCTATATCGCGGCCAGTCAAAATCGGCAGGAAGACAGCCCCATCGGCCTCATTCCGGTGGATGCGATCTTCTCGCCGGTCCGGCGGGTTTCTTACAAGGTTGAGCCGACGCGTGTCGGTCAAGTCACGGATTATGATCGGCTGCTTTTGACGGTGGAGACCAATGGTGCCGTCACCCCAGAGGATTCGGTCGCGCTGGCTGCGCGTATTTTGCAGGATCAGCTGCAGCTCTTCATCAATTTTGACGAGCCGCAGCATGTTCGGTCTGATGAGCCGCAAGATAATCTGCCGTTCAACCGCAACATGCTGCGCAAGGTCGACGAACTCGAACTCTCCGTCCGCAGTGCGAATTGCTTGAAGAACGACAATATCATCTATATTGGTGATCTTGTGCAGAAAAGCGAGCAGGAAATGCTACGGACGCCGAATTTTGGCCGCAAATCACTAAATGAAATCAAAGAAGTGCTCTCGACCATGGGGCTTTCTCTGGGCATGACGGTGCCGGGTTGGCCACCGGAGAATATCGAAGATATGGCCAAACGGCTCGACGAGCCGTTCTAAGCCTGCGGGGAGAAAGACCATGCGCCACGGGATCGCCGGCCGCAAGCTCGGTGTCACTTCAAGCCATCGCCACGCCATGTTCCGTAATATGGCGGTGGCGCTGCTCAAGCATGAGCAAATTACCACGACGTTGCCGAAGGCGAAGGAACTGCGCCCGGTTGCGGAGAAACTGATAACGCTCGGCAAACGCGGTGGCTTGCACGCCCGCCGTCTCGCATTAGCCGAATTGCGCGACCAAAAAATTGTTGCCAAGCTGTTTACTGCGCTGGCGGATCGCTACAAGTCGCGCGCGGGAGGCTATACCCGCGTCTTGAAAGCCGGCATTCGCCATGGCGATGCCGCTGCGATGGCGGTGATCGAGCTGGTTGATCGCGATCCGGCGGCCAAAGGCCAAGATAGCGGCCCGCGGCAATTCGATAATGATGACGCCACATCTGCGGCGGAGGCATGAATGCGCTCGAGTATGACGACCGACGCCGAGTCCAGCGCCGCCGCTTCGTGACGCGACAAAACGAGCAGTATGAACGGAAACGGATGCAATAGGGAAAATCCTTCGCGCAGTGTCGGGATGATGCGCGAGATCATTAGACCACGATTTGATGAGACGGCCGGATGCTTCCGCAATGCGTTCTCCTGTTCTTCTCCATGGGTAGGGGAGGATTGGGATGGGTGGCCGAGCGGTTTAAGGCAGCGGTCTTGAAAACCGCCATACGTGAAAAGCGTATCGTGGGTTCGAATCCCACCCCATCCGCCACGGATAATGGAGTGATATTACGTTATTTAGGCGCTTTCCCGTAACGCAATGGATGCCATCGACATGCAGTCTTCCCCCGGTTTGGCCCAAGCCCACAGCGCTGCGGCCACAGGGCGCGCGGTGCGCCCCAGCGCCGCCGATCTCGCCCCTGGCCGCTTCGTTGACAGCGACCATCCGGCGATCGTCGCTTTCGCGCGCGCCCATGCCGACGAGGAAGATACGCGGTTGCGGGCGGTTGCGCTTTATTATGCCGTGCGCGATGAGATCCGCTATGATCCTTATCGGATCGATCTCAGCGAGGACGGGCTCAAAGCCAGCCGCTCCCTCACCCTCGGCTATGGGTTTTGCATCACCAAAGCCGCCCTGCTCGCCGCCGTCGCCCGCGCCGCCGGCATCCCCGCGCGGCTCGGCTTCGCGGACGTGAAAAACCACCTCACCAGCCCTCGGTTGCGCGCCACGATGCAAACCGATGTCTTTGTTTTTCATGGCTATACGGAGATATTGCTCGACGGGCGGTGGGTGAAGGCGACGCCTGCCTTCAACCGCTCACTCTGCGAGAAGGCCGGGATCCTGCCCCTCGAGTTCGATGGACGGGAGGATTCGGTGTTCCATCCCTTCGATGCCAGCGGCCGCCGGCACATGGAATATGTCCGCACCCGTGGCAGCTTCAGCGATGTGCCGCGCGCCGAAATCCTCGCCGCTTTCGCCGAGGCTTATCCGGCAAGCGCGATCTGGACTCAGGCAGAGGGAGATTTCGAGACCGAGGCACGCGGCGGCGACTGACGGCCGGAGGCGCGCTCTTAAGGCGCGGGCTCACAGTCACACCGCCAAACCCGGCGCCAGCCGTGTCGTCAGATGCCCGCGTGAGAAATCCAGATTAATGATGCCAGTTCGGCTGATCGGGGTCGGGCAGCGGGATCGCGTCCAGCAACCCACGCGTATAGTCATTCTGCGGTGCCGAGAAGATCTCGGCGGTTGGCGCCATTTCCACAATCTCGCCCCGATGCAACACCATCACGTTGTCGCAGAGGCGCCGGATGACGGAGAGATCGTGGCTGATGAAAGCCAATGTCAGCCCCAACGCCTTCACCAAATCCTCAAGCAGGTGGAGCACCTGCGCCTGGCTCGAGACATCGAGGCCGGAGACGATCTCATCGGCGAGGATGAATTCCGGCCGTAGCGCGATGGCACGCGCAATGCCGATGCGCTGACGCTGGCCGCCCGAAAGCTCGTGCGGATACCGGCTGCGAAAGCTGCGCGGCAGGCCGACAAGATCGAGCGCCTCGTCCACCCGGCGTTCAATCGCGTCGAGGCCATGAAGACGAAGCGGTGCAGCGATGATGCCACTCACGCGGCGGCGCGGATTGAGCGAGGATAGCGGATCCTGGAAAATCATCTGGAACCGACGCCGCAGCGGCCGCAACGCGCCTTCGTCGAGATGGGTGATGTCGCGCCCATCGAAGACGATGCGCCCGTCGGTCGGCTCCAAAAGCCGGATAAGCGTGCGGCCGAGCGTCGATTTGCCTGAGCCCGAACCGCCGACAATTCCAAGCACGCTGCCGCGCCCGATCTCGAACGCGAGGCCGCGGAGAATCTCAATCCGGGGGGCGGGCCGAAACAAAGGTTTGGCGGTCAGATCGGGCAAGGAAAGATGAAGGTTTTGGACCTCAAGCAACGCCCGCTCAGACATGGCGCCATCCCCGGTCGGCCGCCGCTATCTCGGCCTGCACAGCGGCCAGCACCGCCGTTGGCACCGGCATCAAGCTTCGCTCCGGATCGGTATATTTTGGCGTTGCCGCCAGCAGCGCCGCGGAATAAGCGTGCTGCGGCGCGCGGAAGAAATCTCCGACGGGCGCGTCCTCGAGTATTTTGCCGGCATACAGCACGGATAGATTCTGGCAGATTTTCGAGACCACACCGAGATCGTGGGTGACGAATAAAAGCGCCGTGCCGTGACGGGCCTGCATGCCGGCGATGATTTTCAGGATCTGCTTTTGCACCGTGACATCGAGCGCCGTCGTCGGTTCGTCGGCGATGATGAGGCCGGGCTCGGCCGCGAAGGCCGAGGCGATCAGGATACGCTGACGCATACCACCCGACAGTTCATGCGGATAGTTGCGCATCACCCGAGCCGGTTCGGGGATATGCACCTCGGCCAGCAGCTCGCGCGCGCGCGCCTCGGCTCGCGCGCGCGTCCAACCGAGGATATCAACCAGCCGGTCAGTGATCTGCGGCCCGATCCGATGCGAGGGGTTGAGCGCGGTCAGCGGATCCTGTGGGATCAACGCCGTCGTCTGACCGATGCGATGGCGGCGTCGCGCGGGAGGCAGCGACAGAAGATCGACGCCCGCGAGAAGGATCCGGCCCTCGACCACTTCCGCCGCGCGCGGCAGAATGCCGAGAACAGCCTTGCCGATCATGCTTTTGCCGGCACCGCTTTCGCCGACAAGCCCCCTCACTTCGCCCCTCTCCACCCGCAGCGAGACCGAACGCAAAAGCCGCGGGCCGTTTTTTAGGGCGACACTGAGATTGTCGATTTCGAGAAACGCGCTCACCGCAGCACCGGATCGAAGCGATCTTTGAGGCCCTCGCCGAGCTGGCTAAAGCCGAGAACGGTGAAGAACAACGTGATCAGCGGGAACACCAGCACCCACCACGCCTGATAAATCGTCGTGCGCCCTTCAGCGATCATGCCGCCCCAGCTCGGCGCATCCGTCGAAATCGAGAGGTTCACGAACGACAAAATCGCTTCGACAATGATGGCAATGCCCATTTCCAATGACAGCAGAGCGACGATCGTCGGCAGGACGTTGGGCAGGATTTCCGTGATCAGCGTGTGGCCTCGGGAAAATCCCGCGACATGCGCGGCGGCGACATAGTCCATCGCGCCCTGGTTCATCGTCTCGGCCCGGATCACCCGGGCAAAGCGGGTCCAATCGATCACCACAATCGCGATGATGATCGCGCGCAGCCCAGGGCCGAGCACGGCAACCAGCAGGATCGAGAATAGGACTGGCGGAAACGCCATCCAGATATCGACGAGGCGCGAGATGACGCGGTCGCCCCAGCCTCGATAAAAACCGGCGACAAGGCCAAGACAAGAGCCGACGACGGCGGTGAGTGTGCCGGCGATGAAAGCCACCTGCAGAGCGATCCGGCCACCCCAGATGATCCGGCTGAGCACGTCGCGGCCAAGGCTGTCGGTGCCGAGCCAGAAGCCGGGCTCGGCCTCGTGGTTCCAGAAGGGCGGCAATTGCCGCGATAGCAAATCCTGCGCCAGTGGATCTTGCGGCGCGACCAGCGGGGCGAAGACGGATAGGATCAGCACCCCCAAAAGCCACCCCGCCGATAGCCAGAGCCGCGCCCCGGCCCGCCGCCTTGCCGCCCCACGTCCGTCAAACATGGCGCAGCCTCGGGTTGAGCGCGGCATAGGTAAGATCAACGATAAGGTTGACTGCGGTAAAAATCACCGCAAAGCAGATCACAATCCCCTGGATCAGCGGCAAATCACGGTTGATCACCGCATCGATCGCCATGTTGCCGAGCCCCTCATAGGAAAACAATCGCTCAACGATCACCGTGCCGCCGATCAGGAAGGTGAACTGAACCCCGGTCAGCGTCAGGGTCGGCAGGAGCGCGTTGCGCAAAGCTTCGCGCAGGATGACGCGGGTTTCGCCGTAGCCCTTGGTGCGGGCGAGCGTGACATAGTCGAGTTCCATCGTTTCTTTGAGGGATTGCTTGAGTACTAGCCCGATGATCGCCGCGAGCGGCAAAGCGAGCGACAGCGCTGGCATGACCATATGGGCGAGCAGATTGGCGGTAATGTCCAAACGCAGCCGCGCAAGACTCTCGATCAAATAGAACCGCGTGTCGAAGTTCAAATCGAGATCAGGCGAAATCCGACCCGAGATGCTAAACACCGGGATCAGCACGCCGAAAACGATGATGAGCAGAAGCCCCCATAGGAAATCGGGAATCGACAGCGCCGCACCGCTGATGACATCGACGACCGTTTCGATCCGAGTGTCGCGATAGCGGACGGCGATCAGCGCAGCCCCGCCTCCGATCAGGACGGCGATGACGAGCGCCATGCTGGCCAGTTCGAGTGTCGCAGGCAGACTGCCGAGCACGAGCCCGAGCACCGGCTGGCGAAGTGAGATCGAGGTGCCGAAATCACCACGCAGAACAGCGAGAAGCCAGATCACGAATTGCTGCGGGATCGATTTGTCCAACCCATACATCGCCTCGAGATGCGCAATATCGGCGCCTGTCGCGCCTGGCGGCAGCATCATGGCGATCGGGTTGCCAGGCACGACGCGGACGACGATGAAGACGATCACCGCGACACCAAACAATGTGACGGCGGTCGTCGCGAGGCGCACGAGAAAGCGAGTGAGAATTGCCAACGGTATGATCCGAATGATGCGGGGCAACCGGTGGGATCGCCTCGCCATGGCGTGGCTGGCTCAGGCGCGGGTCATCAACGCCGGCAACAGCGCCCCGGAGCCGTGCGGCACGACGTTCACCCGCTTATCAGCAAGGATCGGCTGCACATATTGCAGGATCGGCAGCACGTCACACTGCTCGGCGATGTAGCGGTCCACCGCCTTCCAGCCGGCGATCCGCTTCGCCTCGTCCTTTTCCGACCACAGCGGCCCGATCCGCGCATCGACATCCTCCGTTTTCCAAGACGAATGCGGCGAGGGCCCAAACATCGCGAAACCAACCGAGGTCGTCGGATCACCAATGGCATTGCCCCAGTCATAAAAGGCCGCTGGCGCGAGTTTGTGGGCGGCGCGCAGTTCGTAATGCTTGGCGATCTCATAAACCTCGATCTCGGCCTCGATCCCGACTTTGCGCCACATGCCAACGATCGCCTGGACCATCTCGTAATCCTTCGGCTTGTAGCCCTTCGTCGTCTCGATCTTGAATTTGACAGGATTTTTCGTCGAATATCCCGAGGCGGCAAGCTTCTCAATCGCGAGCTTCGGGTCAAACGGCACCTTGATCGAAGGATCATATGCCGCATAGCCCGGCGCTTCGAGGGTATCGATCGGCACGCCGTAGCCCGACAGCAAGCGGTCGATGATCAATTTCTTATCCACCGCATGGCAAACCGCTTGGCGGACGTTCCCATCTTTCATCACGCTGTCATTGTTGAGGAAGATCATGCCGATATCGGTGATCGGGTGGGCGTAGCCATGCAAGTTCGGCTTGCCTTTCAGCCGGTCATATTCCTCGAAGGGGATTTCCAGCGTGACATGGGCGTTGCCGGATTCGATCTGGGCCACGCGGCTTGCGGAATCTGGCACGAATTTGATCGTGACGGCCTCGAACTGCGGCTCGCCGCCCCAGTAATGCGGATTAGCCTTGAGCCGGACATAGGAATTACGTTCAAAATGTTCGACCATATAAGGGCCGGTGCCGATCGGCTTGGCTTCGAAGCCCGCGGCGCCGACTTTTTCGTAATAGGCTTTTGGCATGACATAGCCGGTCAGGAACGACATCCATTTGAAGATCGTCGGGTCGAACTGAAGCACGTCGGCGGTGATCCGGTTGCCATCAATTGTGAAATTCCCAATATTTTTCCAGGTGAATTGGATCGGGTTGCCGGTTTTCGGATCGGCCGCGCGCTCGAGGGACCAGACCACGTCCTCCGGGCCGAACGGCGAGCCGTCATGCCAGACGACACCGCTCCGCACCGTCATATGGATTTTCGTCTTGTCGGCGTTCCAGCCCCATTCCGTGAGCAATCCCGGCACGAAGCTCAGGTCCGGCTTCTGGAGAATGAACTGATCGAAGACCGACTGGTAGATGGCCTGAATCGTCGGGTTGACCGCGGATGGGCCAACCGTTGGATCCCAACTTGGCAGATTGACATTGTAGGCGATCACCAATTCCGTGATCGGCGCGGCAAATGCCGGCATGCCAACCGATCCGAGGGCTAGCGTGGCCCCTGAAAGCTTAAGCAAGGATCTGCGGGAAGGGTACGGCATTGGCATGTTCTCCGCTGGGTTGATGTTTTTTTGCAATCTTACGTCAGTTTCCGGCGAGGCGTCGGGCAAGCAGGAAGCCCGCCCCGGCACCGACCCCGGCACCGGGCCAAACGCCCGCGCCGGTGAGGTGAAGATTTTGGATCGGCGTCGAACCGTCGGCATGGCCACGCAGCGGCCGGAACAAGAAGTTCTGCGATAAATGATGGCTGCCGCAGATCTGATCGCCGCCGACGAGATTGGGATTGTCCGCCTGCAGATCGAGCGGACTTGCGACATAGCGGGCGATGATCTTCGCGCGCACCCCGGGTGCGTAGCGTTCCAGGATATCGAGTGCGCGCTCCGCCATCGCCGCCTTCGCCTCGCGCCAATCGGTCGCGGCGATCGTGCCGGCGGCATCGCCGCGGATCTCGGCCGGGACAATCCGCACCTGCATCCAGAGAATATGCTTGCCCTCGGGCGCGCGGCTCGGGTCGATCGCGGTGGGCTGGCCCACCACGACGATCGGCTCGTCCGGCAATAGACCGGCGCTGGCCTGCTGGTAGGTGCGCGCCATCTGGTCAAGCGACGGGGCAAGATGGACATAGGCGAATTCGCGCAATTCGGCGTCGGCCTGCCAATCGGGGAGATCTTCCATCGCGAGATGGATCATCAACGTGCCGGGCGCATGCGCAAACCGGGCGAGCCCGGCGTCAACCCGCGCATCACCAGTGCTGCCGCCGAGAAGCCGCGTCAGCGCATCGGGCGCGACATTGGCGATCACCGCCTTGCTCGCCGACAGGCGCCGCCCATCCGCGAGCCGCACCCCGCGCGCGCGACCGCCCGCATGCAGGATCTCGGTGACTTCGGCTTTGCACTCGATGGTGCCAGCGCGCGCCTCGATCATTCGGAGGAGAGGATGGATCATGGCGTCCGCCCCGCCTTTGCCGAGCACCATCCCGAACGATTGATTGGCCATGCCCTCAAGATAAGGAAACAGCGCGCCGCCCGCGATATCAGGAGCAAAATCGAGATGCATGCCCCAGGCGGCAAGCGTTGCGCGCAGTTCCTCGGACGCGAAAGTCTCGGCAAGCCAGACCCTCGGCGAGGACAACAGAAATCGAATGATGTCGAGGCCTCCGGAAAATCCTCTGTGCCGCCAAGTGTGAAATGCAAGCTTGGCAACCGCGCGAAGCGTCATCGGGCTGCCGAGCAAGGCGAAGAGATCATCCGCCATGGCCGGAAATCCGCGTGAAAGCTCATCCCAACGGGCCGCATCCGCTGGGTTCAGCGCCGCGATACGGCGCTTCGTCGCTTCGACATCGGTGCTGACGCCCATCCACTTGCCGCCCGGAAAAACCGAGGCGAAGCATTTCTGCGCCGGCGCGAAAGCCAGCCCGAGGCGCCGTAACTCTTCGCCATATGTCTTGAAAAAAGGCGATCCGGCAAACAACGACAGATTCATCGCGCCCCAATCGTGGCGAAAACCCGGGGCCGTCAGAGCCAAGGTCTTGACCGCGCCGCCAGGATCGGCGGCCCGCTCGAACACGCCGACGCGCCACCCCTTGGCGGCGAGATGCGCGGCGCAAGCCAGACTATTATGGCCAGCGCCGATCAGGATCGCGTCGTAGGAAGATGCCATCGCTGTCCCTGTTGCCTCGCGGACATATTTGCAAACACAAATAATCCTGTCTAGCATCATTCTGTGAGAAATCGCGCCGCAGCACAGGGATGGTCGTGGGGCGCTCCCGCGGGCATGCCATGGCGGCGGCGCAAAGCACAAGGGAGAACAGAATGACAGAAGCCGCGACATTGCGTGATCTCGCCGCCATGCTCGCTTCCGGCAAGATCGAAGTCGTCGATCTTTCGGGCACGCTCGGGCCAGACACGCCGCTTTTGAAGCTGCCGCCGGCATTGGCCAAAGACACGCCGAAGATCGAGATTCACAAAATCTCTGAATATGACAGCGACGGCCCGTTCTGGGCGTGGAATTGGCTCAAGCTCGGCGAACATTCCGGCACCCATTTCGACGCGCCGCACCATTGGATTACCGGCAAGGACTATCCCGACGGCTATACCGATACGATTCCGGTGAAAAATTTCATCGCCCCGGTCAATGTCATCGACTGCTCCGCAGAATCCGAGAAGAACCACGACTTCCTGCTGACCGCGGACGGCGTGAAGGCCTGGGAGGCGAAACACGGGGAGATCAAAGCCGGTGAATGGGTCGTCATGCGCACCGATTGGGACAAGCGGGCTCATTCGGAAGCGCTTTACCTAAACGCCGATGCCAACGGGCCGCATTCGCCGGGACCGACGCCTGATTGCATCGAGTATATTTTGGCGAAGGGCGTGATCGGCTGGGGCACGCAATGCATCGGCACCGATGCCGGCCAAGCCGGTGGGATGAACCCGCCCTTCCCGGCGCATCATCTTCTGCACAAGGCAAACCGCTACGGCCTTGCCAGCCTCGCCAATCTCGACAAACTGCCGGCCAAGGGCGCCATCCTGATCGCAGCGCCGCTGAAACTGGTGCAGGGCACCGGCAGCCCGATCCGCGCGCTGGCGCTGGTGGCGCGATAAGGCGATGCCGGACAGGGCGGCGCAGGCGTGGGATCACGTCATCATCGGCAGCGGTATCAACGCGCTCGTCGCGGCGGCGCGGCTGACCGGCAAGGGGGCCAGGGTTCTCATCCTCGAACGCGAGGACGAGGTGGGCGGCTGCATGAAAACGGCCGAGATCACCCTGCCCGGCTTCCATCATGACGTGATGGCCGCGACTTTCGTGCTGTTCCTGACCTCTCCAGCCCATGCCGCCCTGGGCCCGGCGCTGGCGCGACATGGGCTGATATTTTGCCACACGCCGCATCCGACCGCGGTTTTGCGCCCCGATGGGCGCGCCTTGGTGTTGACGATGGAGCGGGCAGCCAATGTCGCGGCGTTCGCGGCCCTCTCGCCCGGCGATGGCGCAGCCCATGCAGCGGACGTGGGCGAGATCGAGGCCGAGGCGCCGTTGCTGTTCGCGTTACTGGGTGGCGCGCTCTGGAGTTGGCGGACGCTCTGGCTCCTTGCGCGCGAGGCCTGGCGGCGCGGCCCACGAGGTTTGGCGGCGTGGATGGGCCGCGCGTTGATCCCGGCTCGCGCCTGGCTGGAAGCAACCTATGGCTCGGATATGGTGCGGGCGCTGTGGGCGCCGTGGGTGCTGCACACCGGCCTTACCCCGGACGCGGCCTATTCCGGCCAGATGGGCAAGATCATCGCCTTCGCCCTCGAAGCCGCCGGGGCGCCCATCGCCAAGGGAGGTGCCGGCGCGGTGGCGCGCGCCTTCCGTTCGTTGATCGAGGCGCAAGGCGGCGTCATCCGCACCGGCACCGATGTCGAACGGATTCTCGTCTCGAACCGGCGGGTGGCGGGCGTCGCCACGACCTCGGGCGAGGTGATCACGGCACCGTCCGTCATCGCCTCGGTCGCGCCAAGCCAGCTCTATACCCGCCTGCTCGGCGCGACCGATCTGCCCGAAGAGCGCGCCGCCGCGCGGCGTTTCCGCCACGGTCGCGGCAATTTCCAACTCCACTTTGCTCTCTCGCGGCCACCGGAATGGCTGACGCCGGGCCTCGATCGGGTTGCCCTGATCCACCTTTCGGACGGGATCGACGCGGTCTCCCAATCCGCCAACGAAGCCGAACGCGGGCTGCTGCCGGCAATGCCTACCGTCTGCGTCGGCCAGCCGCACCGGCTCGATCCTTCCCGCTGCCCAGACGGCCAGGCGATCCTCTGGCTGCAAATTCCCGATGCCCCTCGCGTCATCACGGGCGACGCCGCCGGCACCATCCCGACCACATCGGTGTGGACCGAAGCCATCCGCGAGGCCTTCGCCGATCGGATCGAGGCGATCCTCGCGCGCCACATCGCCAACTTTCCGGCGATCCGACTGGCCCGCCGCGCCTTCTCGCCGACGGATCTCGAAGCCATGAACATCAACCTCGTCGGCGGCGATCCCTATGGCGGAGCCTGCGCGATCGACCAGTTTTTCCTCTGGCGCCCCTTCGCGCACACGGTGAATGCCGAGACGCCGATCCGCGGCCTGCACCATATCGGCGCCTCGACCCATCCCGGGCCGGGACTTGGCGGCGGCTCGGGCTATTTGGTGGCGAAAAGGCTCGGGGCATGACCCGCGAGGTCAAATCGACCGCGGTCGCGCCGCCTCCCGCCGGCGTGCCGCGTCTGAGCGATATCGGCTTGCAGAATTTCGCGCCCTATCTCATGAACCGCATCATGGGCCGCTATAATGCCAGCCTGCGCGAGGAGATGGCGGCGCTCGGCCTGACGACGGCGAAAATGCGCACATTGGCGGTGCTTTCGGTGATCGATGGCCTTCAAATCAGCCGGCTCGCGGTCTATGCGGTCATCGAGACCTCGACCCTGAGCCGCGCCTTGGATGCGCTGGAATCCGAAGGGCTGGTGCGCCGCGAAGCCGACGCGAGCGACAGCCGCGCCAGCCGCGTTGCCATCACCCGGGCTGGCCGCGCCGCTTTCGACCGGCTTTGGCCGGCGATGGCGCAGAGTTATGCGCGGATGTTTGCCGGCATTCCCGAGAGCGAACGCCAGGCGTTCGTCGCCACGCTGCAAAAAATTCTCGCCAATATCCGAAAGCACGATTTCTGATGAGGCGACATCATGCCCGACCATCGCTCCAACGCCCTGCGGGGTCTCCGCGCATGCGGCGCAGCGGTCGTCGTCGGCCCAATCTCGATCAGCGACGATCCCGCCGGCGGGCAATCTCGTCGTGATTTTCGCGCGCACCATAAAGGCTGACACCCACGCTCGCGCTCGGCGAGCCATGACGTAAGGCCAGGAGAAGACGATGGCAGAGCGGTCATTCGCAGAGGAAGTCAAAAAGCTGCGGCTCGGTGACGGGGAGATTTTCACCGGCGAGGGGATCCTCGCCATCACCAAGGCACTTTTGGAATGCGGCGTCGGCTATGTCGGCGGCTATCAGGGGGCGCCGATCAGCCACCTGATGGACGTGCTGGCTGACGCGCAGGAAATCCTCGCCGAGCTCGGCGTGCGCTTCGAGGCCAACGCCTCAGAGGCCGCGGCAACGGCGATGCTGGCGGCCTCGGTGCATTATCCGATCCGCGGCGCGGTGACATACAAGGGGCCGGTCGGGCTCAATGTCGGCTCGGACGCCCTGGCCAATCTCGCCTCCGCCGGCGTGACCGGCGGCGCGTTGATCATCGTCGGCGAGGATTATGGCGAAGGCTCCTCGATCATGCAGGAACGGAGTCATGCCTTCGCGATGAAAAGCCAAGCCTGGCTGATCGACCCACGGCCGAACCTGCCCGCCATCGTCAAGGCGGTGGAACAGGGTTTCGCGCTCTCGGAGGCGTCGAACACGCCGGTGATGCTGATGATGCGCATCCGTTCCTGCCATGTCACCGGCAGCTTCAAAACGCGCGCGAACCGCCGGCCACCGATGACGGTGGCCGAGGCGCTGGCGAACCCGCGGAGTGATTTCAACCGCGTGGTGCTGCCGCCAATGTCTTACGTGCAGGAACAGGACAAAGTGAAAAACCGCTGGCCGGCGGCGCTGAAATTCATCCAAGCGCACGGGCTCAATGAACGCTTCGGGCCGGAGGAGGCGCCAGTCGGGATCGTCATGCAGGGCGGCATGTATAATGGCGTGATCCGCGCGCTGCAGCGTCTGGGGCTCGCTGATCTCCACGGCGAAAGCCCGATCCCGCTTTACGTGCTAGGCGTCACCTATCCGCTGGTAGCCGAGGAGTTTCTCTCCTTTTGCGCGGGCAAAGAGGCCGTGCTGGTGGTCGAGGAAGGCCAGCCCGATTTCATCGAGCAGGCCTTCGCCGCCATGCTCTACAAAGCCGGGGCACGGGTCGCCCTCCACGGCAAAGACGTTTTTCCGATGGCGGGCGAATATACCGGCCAGGTGATGCTCGATGGGATCGAGGGTTTCCTGCGCAAAGCCGCCCCCGCCTATCTGCCGGCGCAACGCCGTGCCCCCAATGCCGAAAAGCCGCCGCTCCCGGATCTCTCTAAAACCGTGCCGATCCGCCCGCCAGGTTTCTGCATCGGCTGCCCCGAGCGCCCGATCTTCGCCGCGCTGAAACTCGCGCAAGGCGAACTCGGCAAACACCAGATCGCCGGTGACATTGGCTGCCATCTTTTCGCCTCCCTGCCGCCGTTTGAGGTCGGCGGCGCGACGATGGGCTATGGCCTCGGCCCCGCTTCCAATGCGGCGTTTGACGGCGGCGGCGAAAAGCGGGCGATCTCGATCATCGGCGATGGTGGATTCTGGCACAATGGCCTCTCCTCCTCGATCGGCAACGCGGTCTTCAATAAATCCGATACGCTGACGGTGGTCGTCGACAACTACTACTCCGCCGCCACCGGCGGTCAGGATGTGCTGTCCTCGCGCGCCGATAATGCGACGAAATCGACGAAACACCCGATCACCGCGGCGCTGAAGGGCGTCGGCGTCGCGTGGGTTCGCGAGATCGACCGCACCTATGACGTGCCGAAAATGCTGGCGACGATCCGCGATGCGCTGACCAGCGACTATGCCGGGCCGAAGGTCATCGTCGCCTCGTCTGAGTGCATGCTGAACCGCCAGCGCCGCGAACGGCCGCTCCGCAACCAGGCGATCCGCGAGGGAAGGCGCGTCGAGGCGCCGCGTTTCGGTGTGGATGAGGCGATCTGCACCGGCGATCACGCCTGCATGCGGCTCTCGGGCTGCCCGTCGCTATCGCTGAAGGTGCTGGATGATCCGCTGCGCGACGATCCCGTCGCCGCGATCGACGCGAGTTGCGTCGGCTGCGGCAATTGCGGCGAGGTCGCCGATGCCGCCGTGCTCTGCCCGTCCTTTTATCGCGCCGATATCGTCCATAACCCGACGACGCGGGAGCGCAAAAGCGCCCGCTTGGCGGCGCGGATCATCGCCTGGCTGCAAACGCGGCGCGCAGCAAGGCGGCTCGATTTCGCGGGAGAGCCGGCATGAACGCCCCTTTCACCGCCGCGTCGCCCGATCCGCGTCTAGACGGCGTCCTCAAGCTCGCCATCATGGCGGTCGGCGGCCAAGGCGGCGGCGTGTTGACCAATTGGCTGGAAAGCGTTGCCCGCGCCAATGGCTATGCGGTGCAGGCGACATCGGTCGCGGGCGTCGCCCAGCGCACCGGCGCCACGATCTATTACCTCGAGATGGCGCCCGAGTCCGGGCGCGCCCCGGTCTTCGCGCTTTTGCCGGCGGCGGGCGATGTCGATGTCCTGGTCGCGGCCGAGATGATGGAGGCGGGACGCGCCATCCTGCGGGGTTTCGTGACCCCGGACCGCACGACGCTGATCGCCTCCAGCCACCGCGCGCTGGCGGTCTCGGAGAAGATCGCGCCCGGCCACGGCATCGCGAACGCGCGAGAGGTGATGGCCGCGATCGAAAGCGCCGCCCGCCGCCACATCGTCTTCGACATGGAGCGCATCGCCGCCGAAAGCGGCACGGTGATTTCGGCGAGCCTGCTCGGCGCCATCGCCGGTGCCGGCGTGCTTCCCTTCACCCGCGACGCTTTCGAGGCGGCGATCCGTGCGAGCGGCCGCGGCGAGAAGGCGAGTCTGGCCGCCTTCGCCAAAGCGTATGACATCGCGGCCGCCGGGGGCGAAGGCGCGCACGCCGATCGCCGCGCGCACGATGTCGCGCCCCCCGTGAGCGCCGTCAGCCCGGCCGGGCCGGCGCGGTTGCTCGCGGAATGGCGGGAACTCGCCGCCCGCGCCGCTTCCTTGCCCGAACCGGCGCGCGACATGGCGCTCGCGGGTTTGCGCAAAGTCGTCGATTTTCAGGATGTCGCTTATGGCCGCGCCTATCTCGAGCGGCTCGACGCGGTAAAGGCGCGAGACGATGCCGCGCGGGGCTGGCTTCTGACGCGCGAGGCGGCGAAATACATCGCCAACGCCATGGCCTATGACGACGTCATTCGGGTCGCCGATCTCAAAACCCGGCCCGATCGCTTCCGACGCATCGCCCGCGAGATGCAAGCGGATGAGGAAAAGCTGTTACATCTCATCGAATTCTTCCACCCACGGGCCGAGGAGTTGGTCGGGCTTCTGCCGGCGCGTATCGGCGCGGCGGTGGCATCGCGGCCGGGCTGGATGCGCTGGATCGATCGCCACTTCGGCAATGGGCGCCGCCTGCGCAGCGACCGGCTCTGGCCCTTTCTGCAGCTCTATCTTGTCGGCGGGGTGCGGCTCTGGCGGCGCGCGACGCTCCGCTATCGGCAAGAGCAGGCGCATTTGGAAAACTGGCTCGCCGCCGCCTTGGCTCATCTGCCGGCGGACTACGATCTCGCGGTGGAAACCCTCCGCGCCCGGCGGCTGATCAAAGGCTATTCCGACACCCATGCCCGCGGGGTTTCGAAATACGACCGGGTCATGGCGGGCATTACGCGTCTCGCCGGCCGCCCCGATGCCGCCGATTGGGCGCGGCGCCTGCGCGAAGCGGCGATGCGGGACGAGAAAGGCGATGCTCTCGACGGGATGCTGGCGACCATCCGATCTTTCCTCTGAACGATGGCCGCCAAATGCCGGCCCGACCTCAGGCGGGAATGACCGCAGTGGCCTCGATCTCGAGCTTGGCGCCCTCATCGATGAGGGCGACGACCTGCACCACCGCCATCGCCGGATAGTGTCTGCCGATCACGGCTTTATAGGCACGGCCAAGCGCCTTGAGATTGTTCAGGTAATCGTCTTTCGAGGTGACATACCAAGTAAGCCTTACCAAATGCTCCGGCCGGGCCCCGGCCTCGGCCAGCACGGCGACGATGTTTTTCAGACATTGTTCTGCTTGCGCCACGAAATCGTCGCTTGCGAATACCTGTTCGGCATTCCAGCCGACGATGCCACTGGTGAAAACGACGCGGCCGCTGGCGGCGAGGCCGCTGGTATAGCCGGATGTCGCTTTCCAATGTTTTGGATGCAGGATCTGATGCGGGGTGGGCATGCGTTGGTCTCCTTGAAAGTGGCCGGCCAGGTGCGGACGCCCTCGCGCCTGGGATCGGAGCGGCTGCGGTTATGCACTCTCTTCTGTTCGGGCGCGGCGCAAAATGTCGGTGAGCAGGTCGAGATCGGTGTCGGTGAGGCCGGCGAACAGCCGGTTCACCGCTTTCTCGTGCGCCGCGGCGATGCGCTCGAACTGGCGCAGCCCCGCATCAGTTAGAGACACAAGGATCGCGCGCCCGTCATCGGGTTTGCGCATTCGTTGAACAAGGCCGTCCTCCTCCAGCCGCGCCACCACCGCCGTCGCGTTTCCGTTCGACACCAGCAACATCCGCGACAATTCCGTCATGCCGATGCCCTCGCGCCGGCGCCACAGCGCTGCCATCACGTCAAAGCGCGGCAAGGTGGTGTTATGGTTCACCCGTAGGAATTCGCGCAAATGATTCTCGACGTACCGGGTGACGCCGAGAAGCCTGATCCAGGTTTTCAAGCGGCGCTTGGAAAGCGGATCTGGGTGTTCGGCGGAAATCATATCTCCCCACCCGAGATTGCGATCGCCTGGCCGTTCACCCCCTCCGACCCCGGCGCGCAGAGCCAAAGCGCGGCCGACGTCACCTCGGTCGGTTGGATCAGGCGGCCTTGTGGGTTCAGCCCGGCCAGCGCCGCGCGCGCCGCCGCCGGGCTGCGGCCGGTCTTCTCGACGATCACCGCGACGGCGCGATCGGTCATCGGCGTATCGAGAAACCCAGGGCAGAGCGCATTCACCGTCACCGGCCGCGACGCGATTTCCAAAGCGAGCGAGCGGACCAATCCCACCACGCCATGCTTGGCCGCGGCATAGGGCGCGACCTTGGCATAGCCCTTGAGGCCCGCGGTCGAGGCCACCGCGATCAGCCGCCCCCAGCCCGACATTTGGTTCAGCCCGTCGCGCAGCGTCAGAAACACGCCGGTGAGGTTGACCGCGATCATCGCCTGCCACTGCGCGAGTGTCGTGCGCGCCAAAACCTCGCTATCGGCCGCGCCGGCATTGGCGATGACGATGTCACAGCGGCCAGCGGCGGCAAAGAGGGCGGCAACCCGCGCTTCATCGGTCACATCCGCCTCGATCCAGCGGATATTGGGAGCGCTGGCGGCAACCGCCTCGAGCGGTGCACGGCGGCGGCCGGCGATGACGATGTCTGCCCCGTGGGCTGCGAAACCGCGGGCGAGATCGGCGCCCGCGCCGCTTCCCCCACCGGTGATCAGCACCCGTTTCCCCGCGAGGGTCATACCCGGAGGATTTCCTGCTGGCGCTCGCGCAGCCGCCGCGCCTGATCGCGCCCCGCAAGATAGGGCAGCGGCCACGCCATCTCCTCGTCCCCCAACGCGACCGCGGCATGCAGCGTCCAATAAGGATCGGCCAAGTGCGGCCGCGCAAGGCAGACCAGATCGGCGCGCCCTGCCATCAGGATCGAGTTCACATGGTCGGTCTCGTAGATATTGCCAACCGCCATCGTCTTGATCCCGGCGACGTTGCGGATGCGATCGCTGAACGGGGTCTGAAACATCCGGCCATACACCGGACGCGCCGCGGTCGAGGTCTGGCCGGCCGAGACATCGATGATGTCGGCCCCCGCGGCCGCGAACGCGCGAGCGATCGTCACCGCCTCTTCCGGGGTCACGCCCCGTTCCCCTACCCAATCGGTCGCGCTGATCCGCACGCTCATCGGCATGGCCTCGGGCAGGACCGCGCGCATGGCGGCAAACACCTCCAGGGGATAACGCAGACGATTTTCGAGGCTGCCGCCATAGGCGTCAGTACGCCGATTGGAGAGGGGCGAGATAAAGGAAGAAAGCAGGTAGCCGTGCGCCGCGTGCAGTTCGACCATGTCAAAGCCGGCGCGTGCCGCCATCGCCGCCGCCGCCACGAATTGCGCCCTCACCCTCTCCATGTCGGCGCGATCCATGGCCTTCGGCACCGGGTTCGCGGCACTCCATGCCACGGCGGACGCCGACATCGTCGGCCAGTTGCCAGAGGCAAGCGGCGCATCCATCACCTCCCAGCCGAGCTGAGTCGAGCCCTTGCATCCCGAATGCCCGATCTGGCAGCAAATCTTCGCTTCGGTTTCGGCATGGACGAAATCAACCAGCCGCTTCCACGCCGTTTCGTGAGCGGGCGCGTAAAGACCGGGGCAGCCCGGGGTGATCCGCCCCTCGGGAGAGACGCATGTCATTTCGGTGATGACGAGTCCGGCGCCGCCCTTGGCGCGCTCGGCGTAATGGACGAAGTGCCAATCGGTTGGCCGACCGTCCACGGCTTTATATTGTGCCATCGGCGAAACCACGACGCGATTCGCGAGCGTTAGCCCACGCAGACGCAAGGGCGCGAACATCGGCGCGCGGCCTGGCCGGCCGTCAGCCCGCTTCTGAAACCACGCCTCGGCCTCGCCCAGCCATTTCGGGTCACGCAGGCGCAAATTCTCATGGCTGATCCGCTGGCTGCGGGTCAGCAGCGAATAGGCGAATTGCGCTTGCGGCATGTCGAGATAGCGCTCCACCTCCTCGAACCATTCGAGAGAGTTTCGTGCCGCCGATTGCAGCCGCAACACCTCCACCCGCCGCTCCGCCTGATAGCGCTCGAACGCGCCCGCCATCGTCGGTTCGGAATGCAGGTAATCGGCGAGCGCGATGGCGCTATCGAAGGCGAGGCGCGAGCCCGAGCCGATCGAGAAATGCGCGGTCGCCGCGGCGTCGCCCATCAGCACGACATTGCCGTGGTGCCAGGTTTCGCAGATCACGCGGGGAAACTGGATCCAAATCGCCGCGCCGCGCAGATGCTTCGCGTTCGACATGAGGCCATGCCCACCGAGATGGCGCGCGAAGATCCGCCGACAGGTCTCAACCGATTCCTCAGACGACATCTGCGCAAAGCCCCAGCGCTCCCACGTCTCGGGCAGACACTCGACGATGAACGTCGCGGTATCGGCATCGAACTGATAGGCATGCGCCCAGACCCAGCCATGCCCGGTCTTCTCGAAGATGAAGGTGAAGGCATCGTCGAATTTCTGATGCGTGCCGAGCCAGATGAATTTGCATTTGCGCAGATCGATATCGGGCTTGAAAATATCGCCATATTCGGCGCGCACGCGGCTGTTGATGCCATCGCAGCCAACGACCAGATCATAGGCATCGCGATAGTCCGCAGCCGATTTGAATTCGGTTTCAAACTGCATAGTGACGCCGAGCGCAGAGGCGCGCTCTTGCAGAAGGCTCAGCATCTGCTTGCGTCCGATCCCCGCGAAGCCATGCCCGCTCGAGACGGTGCGCACCCCGTTGTGCACAACCGCGATGTCGTCCCAATAGACGAAATGGTTGCGGATCGCTTCGGTCGATTGCGGATCGTTTTTTTGCATCCGGCTCAGCGCATCATCCGACAACACGACACCCCAGCCGAAAGTGTCATTCGCGCGATTGCGCTCCAGCACCGTGACCGCATGCCCAGGGTCGCGCAGTTTCATGCTGATGGCAAAATACAGTCCGGCCGGGCCGCCGCCGAGACAAAGAATTTTCATGCCGCGGTCGCTCTTGTCTGTTGCACGTCATAGTACCCTGCCATCCGTGGCAAACCATTTCAAGTTTAAAATTTCAAACTTGAAATATTGGGGCGAGCAAGCGGCCGGGCCCCGCCTGAGGCGCGTCAGGCCTCGCCCAATTCCGGCCAGAATGCCGCGAGGCGCGAGTGGCGCACCACCGCCCAGATGCGCGCCTGCTCGTCCGCGTCGAGCTCGCGCCGCCATTTATCGATCTCGGCGGCGGCATTGCGGAATACCCGGTAATAGCCGGTGTCCCCGGCATGCTCGGTGCTGCGGCGGATGAAGGCCGCGGTTTCGGGCGGCAGCGAGAGCCCGGCGAAGGCCAGCAACTCGCCGGCCCGCGCCAGCGGCGCTCGCGCGAGATCGGCGTGGCGGACGATGCGCGCCGCCGGATGGCCGTCAAGGTCGGCAAGCGCCCGCTCGTTGAGCAGCAGCCATTGCCAAGCGAGCCGCTCGAGTAGCGGCCAGCGCGCGAAGCGGGCGGCATCGAGCCCGTGCGCCTTGGCCTCCGGCCCGGCCAGCAGCCACTCGAAATCGAGTTCGTTCTCGAACATGCCGAGCCGCTCGCCCCGACGCATCGACGCGACCTGTCCGCAGGGGTGGCGGAGGGTGTAGATGATCCGGCAGCCGGGAAGAGCCCGCGCGAAGAGTCCGAGCCGGGTCGGCGAGCTGACCGATTTGAAGGCAAGCGTCATCCGCCCCCACGCCGCGGCCGCGACCCAATCGGGGATGGGAACGCCGCCTGCGAGACGCCGGCCGCCGAGATGCTCCACGACCCGAAGCCCCTCGATCAGCGCGCTGCGGAGCCTGTCGGCCACGGGGCCACGATAGGCTTTCGAAAAGAGCGGCCGCGAACCCATGGTTTTCAGCGTCCGCGTCGTCAACAGCCGCTCGAGATAGGCCCGCGTCTCAGCGAGCAGCGCCGGCGGCGGCGCGGCGGGCGGCCAAACCGGCAAATGTTTGCCGCGCCAGACCGTATCCGGTTCATGCCGGTAGAGAACATCGGGGTGGCTGTCGAAGACCTTGGCGAGCCACGTGGTGCCCGAACGCGGCAGGCCAAAGAGCATAACCACGCGCTCGGCCGCGACCCCGCCGATCGCAGGCGCGGTTTCAACCGGCGCCGTCGCCACGCTCACCGCGCATCCCCTTTCGGCCGGCGTATCACCGCATCCCCACGGCCATCGCGAAATTGTGAAGCCGTCCGTACCGTCTTGGCAGATTCTTACTTCGGGTGCAATCAACGGTGACCCGCCACGGGTTGCACCAAAGGCGAGCGCGGCGCTATCCCCTGGAGACGCAAAATGGCGGCAACGGGAGCCCCTCATGACCATGACGGCAGATCTCAAGGCGCGTTTCCAAGCCCAGGCGCAGGGCGCGATGGTGCTCTATGTCGGTTATATCGGGGTCGTTAATCGGCTGTTTGAGACGCTGGCTCGCCTTGGTGCCGCCGAGAGTGACGCGCTGGCGGCGGCGGCGGGGAAGGATGCCGGCTATGTTCGCCGCTGGTGCGACGCCGCTTATGCGACCGGCTACCTCGAAGACGCCGAGGGCGCGCGTTTCCGCCTGAGCGCGATCGGCGCGGCGATGCGCCCGGACGCGCCCGAGACCCTAATGCCGGTTGCGGTGCAGGCGATGCTGTCTGCGCATATGGCCGAGCGCGCGGCCGGCCTGATGCCGAGCGGGGCGCGGCCCGGCGAGCAGGTTCTGGCCGAGTGCGAGACTCTCCTGCCCTGGTTCGGCCCGATGCTGGAGGCAAGCTACGCCCCGGTTTTCGAGACCACCATCAGCCCCGCCATCCCGATCTTTTCCGAGATCGACCGGCAAGCTGGGCTCGCTGTTGATCTCGGCTGCGGCAATGGCTGGTATTTGCGGGTGCTGGCGCGACGCTATCCGCATCTCCGCGGCCTTGGCGTCGATGGATTTGCCGAAAACATCGCCCAGGCAACGACGCTCGCGGAAACCGAGGGGTTCGGCGCGCGGCTGAGCTTCGCGGTCGGTGATGCGCATCACCTCGCTTTGCCCGAGCCCGCCGATCTGATCGCCATGAACCGGGCGCTGCACCATGTTTGGGAGGGCGGGATCGCGCGTTTCCTCGACCGTCTGCGCGGCCAGATCAAGCCCGGCGGTGCGGCGGTGATCTGGGAGCCGAACTGGCCGGCCGAACGCGCCGCGCTGCGCAAGCCGGGATGGGCGCGTCTTGCCTTCCAAAACCTCACCGAGCATGTCCAGGGCAATCACCTGCTCGGCGCCGAGGAAATCGCCGCCGCCTTCCTCGCCGCCGGCTTTGCGGAGGCAACGACGCATCTTTTCGCCGAGGGCAAGGAAGCGGTCATCGTCGCCCGCACGCCGAAAGACCATCGCACCGCCGGGCAGCGCGCCTGATCGGCAGTGCGCGTGAGGTCGCGCGCCTGTGTAAAGAGCGCATCGCCTTTCAATGGCTCTGTGGTGGTGTTGGGATGGATGCCAAGACGCTGGCGGATTTCCGGGTTGATCACGGAGCGGTTCTGGAACGTCTTTTGGTAGACAGCTTCACCGCGCTGGTGCGGGCTGGCGTGGCCAGCCTGGATCGTGTGGCGCAGGATGGGGTTCGGGTGCGCGCCTCGGCGGGTGCTGCCTCGTTTCGGCGGCACTCGACCTTGCAGGATTGCCAGCGCGAGACAGAACCGCGTGCCTCCACGACCGATGCCGAGGCGCGGGTGATGAAGATGGCTGACGGTGGCTTTCGGCCGGCCTACAACGTCCAGTTCGCCACCGACACAAAGAGCTTGGCGATCGCGGCTGTCTCGGTCGACAACGTCGGCTCTGACATGGGCAAGCTGGCGCCGATGAACGATGCTCTGGCTTGGCATTATGGCGAACGTCGGCGCCAGCATTTCGTGGACGGCGGCTTCGTCAAGTTCGCCGACATCGAAGCGCTGACGCGGAACGGCGTGGCGGTTTTCGTGCCCGTGTCCAAGCCGCGCGATGAAAGCCGCGATCGCCATGCCCCGCAATTCAACGATAGCCCCGGTGTCGCCACGTGGCGCAAGCGCATGAGTGAAGACGTGGCCAAGACAATTTACAAGCAGCGGGCGGCGACAGCAGAATGCGCCAACGCTCAGGCACGCAATCGAGGATTGTCGCAGTTTCTTGTGCGCAACGTAGCGCACATCAAAATCGTCGCATTGTGGCACGCCTTGACCCACAACAGGATGTGCTCCTGGCGGCTGATCGCGGCATGATCGCGCAGCCCATGCCATAGCTTGGCGAAGCCGCGGCACCACGCGCCGCTTGCGTGCGCGCCGCGAGGTCGCTATCAGCGCCGCCGGAAGGGGAGTTAAGCATTCATGGACGAGAAACGCCGCCAACAGCGCCACGTCGTCGCGGCGTGTTATCTCGGCTGGACGCTCGATGCCTTCGATTTCTTCATCATGGTGTTCGTGCTGCGCGATATCGCCCGCGCCTTCACCACCTCGCTCACCGCCGTCACCTGGGCGATCACGCTGACGCTGGCGATGCGCCCGGTGGGCGCGTTCATCTTCGGCCGCATCGCCGATCGTTTCGGCCGCCGGCCGACCCTGATGGCCAATGTGCTCACCTATTCGGTGCTGGAATTCGCCTCCGGCTTCGCGCCCGATCTCACCGTGTTCATCCTGCTCCGGGCACTTTACGGCATCGCCATGGGTGGCGAATGGGGGGTCGGCGCCTCGCTGACCATGGAAAGCGTGCCGACCCGCTGGCGTGGCACCGTCTCCGGCATCCTGCAGGCGGGCTATCCTTCCGGCTATCTGCTCGCCTCCGTGCTCTATCTCGCGATGCCGGTGCTCGGCTGGCGGGGGATGTTCATGGTCGGCGCGCTGCCGGCGCTGCTGGTTTTCTATATCCGCCGCAACGTCCCCGAGAGCCCGGACTGGACGGCGCGGCAGAGCCGGCCGCGGATCGGCTTCGGGACGGCGATCGGCCGCCATCTGCCGCTTGCGCTCTATGCCATCGTCACCATGACGGCGTTCAATTTCTTCAGCCACGGGACGCAGGATCTCTATCCCAGCGCCTTCCTCGGGGGCCAGCACAAATTCTCGGTCGCGACGATCTCGACCATCGCCATCATCTATAATCTCGGTGCCATGGCCGGCGGATTGCTGTTCGGCACGCTTTCCCAGCGGATCGGCCGGCGCGCCGCCATCGTCATCGCCGCTCTGCTGTCGCTGCCGGTCCTGCCGCTCTGGGCGTTCGGCACGACCCCGGTTGTGCTCGCCATCGGCGCTTTTCTGATGCAGGTCTGTGTGCAGGGCGCCTGGGGCGTCATCCCTGCTCACCTCAACGAGATTTCGCCGCCGGAAATCCGCGCGACCTTCCCGGGCGTCGTCTATCAGCTCGGCAACCTGCTCGCCTCCGCCAACGCCACTATCCAGTCGACGATCGCCGACCACATGGACCATAATTACAGTTATGCCCTGGCGGGCGTTGCCGGCATCGTCGCGATCGCGATCGCGATCCTGATCGGCTTCGGCGGCGAGGCCCGGCATCAGGACATGGGCGGCGGCTAAAACCGCCGGCGGGACGCGTCTTCACGCCAAGCGGGCGGCGAATTGCTTGCGGAATTTCGCGACCTTGGGCGCGACCACCGCCGCGCAATAACCGGCGTTGGGATTTTTCGTAAAATAATCCTGATGATAGTCCTCGGCGGGGTAAAACACCGCAAGCGGCGCAATTTCGGTGACCAAAGGCGCGTCCCAGAGGCCCGCGGCGTCGATTTCCGCCATGATCCGCCGCGCTGTCGCCTCCTGCGCCGGCGCATGGGTCAGAATGATCGAGCGATACTGCGTGCCGACATCATGCCCCTGGCGGTTCGGCGTCGTCGGGTCGTGGATGGCGAAAAATATCCGCAACACGTCATCATAGCTGAGTTCGACGGGATCGAAAGTGAGTTGCACGACCTCGGCATGGCCGGTGCGGCCGGTGCAGACCTGCTCATAGCTGGGCTCTGCGACGGTGCCGCCGGCATAGCCGGAAACGACGCTGCTAACCCCACGCAATCGGCGGAAGACCGCGTCGAGACACCAGAAACATCCGCCGCCAAGTGTTGCCCGTTCCATGCCGATCTCCTTTCCGCGCCTTTTTCACGCCCGGTCTGGGAGTGACTCATAAAGGAAAAGCTTCTTTTTCTGAAGAAAAAGAAGCAAAAAGACTTCCTTCCCGTTTTTTCGGAGCGGCAATGTCTATGGCGCGGGCAGTGCCTGCGGCACTGCCCAACGGGACAAAAGTTTTTTGGTTCTTTTTTTCAAAAAAGAACTTTTCTCCTTTTGTCAGCCGGTGATTTCGCTTGCGGCGAAGAAGAACGCGATCTCGCTCGCCGCGTTTTCGGCGCTGTCAGAGCCGTGCACTGAGTTGGCCTCGATGTCTTCCGCGAATTCGGCGCGGATGGTGCCGGGGGCGGCCTTTTTCGGATCGGTCGCGCCCATGATCTCGCGATTACGAGCGATGGCGTTTTCGCCTTCGAGAACCTGCACCACCACCGGCCCTGACGTCATGAAGGCGACGAGACCCGCGAAGAACGGGCGTTCGCGGTGGACGGCATAGAACGCCTCGGCCTGCTCGCGGCTGAGGCGAAGGCGCTTTTGCGCGACGATGCGGAGCCCGTTCGCCTCGAACACGGCGTTGATCCGCCCGGTGAGGTTGCGGCGGGTCGCGTCCGGCTTGATGATCGAGAGCGTGCGCTCGACGGGCATGGCGTCATCCTTTGTGGCTAGCGTGTGAGATAGGGCGGGCTTTATCCCGCCAGCCCCGGGACAGCAAGCCCCGCGCCACGAGCATCGGGAGGTCCTATCAGTTCGTCCCGCCGCCGACCGAGCGCATGGCGATGGCGTCGTGGCCGGTCACGGTGAAATCGAAATCCCGCCAAGTGCCGCGAGGGATCTTCGCCTTGCCGATCAAAGTGACGCCGGGGCCCGGGGCGATGGTTTCGCTCGCCGTCGTTGTGTTTTCGATGCGCGTGCGCCAGCGCTGGCCGACCCCAGCATTCCCTGCGGCGGCGGCGATAGCGCCGGCGCTGTCGGTGACATCGGTGAAGGCGGCACGCTGGGCGCCGCGCCGGATCACCACGGCGGCGGCGAGCAGGCCGCCGGGAAGCCGCGCACCGCCGACGGTGGCGAGTTCGGCATCGGCGCGCTGGTCGAGCACGAGCGAGGTCGAGACGCCGCCCGGCAGGATCGCTGACGCGCCATAGAGCGGCACCGGCAGGTTGAAGCCGTAACGATTGGCCCACCAGATCGTCGTTTTGTCCGATTGATCGACGAAGGCGGCGTTGCGGTCGGCATCGGCGCGCAAGGTCCACGCGGCGCCGCCGGCCGGGGTCGCATCCAGCCGCAACGCGACATTGCCCTTGTCGTCACGGCTTTCGGCGACCGGTTGGCCGCGTTCGAACTGGCTCGCCGGCGAAACCGTCGTCGCCGCCTGCGCCGCCGGGCTGGCATAGGTAATGGTGCTGTGCGAGCCGCCGGTGGCGAGCATGAGATGGCCCATCTCTGGCCCGACATAGATATCGCCGTATTGTGTTGCTCCGCCGACGATCGCGAGCGCACCTTTGAGCGCGGTCACCAGGGAGCCGGCGCGGGCATTGTCGTTGCTCGCCAGCATGACGCCGGCGACGGTGTTGGTGCCGCCCTGGGGATCGACCGCGACCTGGCGCACTGCAACCCCTTGCGAGGAGCAGGAACCGCCGGAAAACGTCACCCACTGGCCGCCATCGATAAGGATGCAGCTCGTGGTCGCGTCCCGCGTGCGCATCTCGTTATCGACGCCGAGGTTGGTGACATTGACCCAGGAGGCGCCGGTCGCGACCTCGAAGCCGACGTCGTGGCCGAACACTTGCGGGCTGGTGAGATCGAAGCCGGTGGACTGCGCGAGCCACCATCCCGGCCCCTGCCGGCGAAAGCCATTGGTGACGATGGTACCGGTGCCTTGCCTCCAGTGGCCGGAAAACACCGATCCCGCGAGCGAGAAAGTGCCGCGGCCGGCATCGTAATCGACGATGTTCCAGGGTTTCTGCGGGATCGTGACACCTTCGGCGCCGGCGATCCAGACCGGGTCGCCGTCCCGGAAATCGATCGCGCCGGGGGTCATGCCGATCCGGATCCGCCCGTGCGGGTCAGCGGCGATGGCGGTGATCGGCGTCACCGGGTTGGTTACGCGCTCGGGGCCGGGCGGCGTCAGGTCGGGAACCGCCTGCCAGTTATAGATGACAGGATTGGAATAGGCGTTTTGCAGCAAAATGCCCTGATCGGCATCGACGAACACGTTCGCCCCCTGCACCCGCGCCGCATAATTCCCCGAAATGCCGACGTTGAAGCCAAGGACATCGACATTTTCGAGATACATGTCATCGCCTGGGGCAAGCACGATGCCGGTGCCGGCGCCGCCGCTGACGGTGACTTCGGCCGCAGGGGGCGTCTTGCAACCGCCGCCGGTGAAGCTCACCGACGGGTTGGCGGGATACTGATCGCCGTCATCGATGATGGTGATCGCCTCCAGCCCGCCATCCTTCATGGTCAGGCGTGCCGCGAAGCCGCGCCCGGCGCCGCCGGTCACCTGCATCACGGGGGCCGCCGTGCAGCCGGCGCCGCGGTTTGTGATCCTTGCTGCGGTGACGCCGGCGCCTTGGTGGAGATAGGCGGCGAGCGCCATTATCTGGCGAAAGGTCGTCACCGGCAGCAGCGGCAACACGCCGCGCGAAATCACCAGGACGCCGGACAGCGCGGTGTTGGTCTGCATGGTAATCGGATGGGCGGGGTTTAGAATGATCGTCGACGGCCCTTGCCATTTGTCACCCCAGCCGCCGGAGGGGCGCCATGCGCCGATGACGCGCGCGCCAGAGGGAATGGTGAGGCCGCCGGAGGCGACGTTGTAACGCTTGTCGAGCCTGATAATACCGCCTTCGTCGAGGCATTTTTGCAGCGCCGCACGATCGTCGGCGCGGCCATCGCCGACCGCGCCGCAACTTTCCGGGGTGCGCGCGCCGAGCGCCGCCTGCGATGGCGCGGTTTGGCTTCGTGCCGGCGCGGCGGCGGCCATCATTATGGCGACGCAGAGTAAAATCCCGATCGTTCGCTGCGGCATCGCCTTCCCCCTTCGCTGCCATCGAGCCTAGTGTCCTGCCCCTGAACTGCTTTGGCAGGTCAGGGATCAGCAGGCCACTGAAAATAAAGAGCGAGTGTCCATGACATTCGCTGGCGAATTTTTGAAACGGGACACTGGCACGTGGCCGGCAGGGGCCGGCAAGGCGGGTATAAATCCGAGAAAGAAACGAAGCGGTAAGAACAAAATGAGAATGGTGAGTCAGGGGCCAGAGGCCTCGACTCGGGCGGGCATTGTCTTGGCTGAAAAAGTAAACAACTGATTAATATAAAAAAACGCCAGACGCCAGCCAGTCAAAAGCCGGATTCCCTTTGACGCCCATGTTTTCCCATGATATCCCATTAATTCCCAAAACGGGGCGTCATGCAGCCAGCCTGGCTGGATGGGCTCCGCCCCGTGAACAAACCTGGCGCCGGCGTGGCGCTGAACCGAGCGAGAAGAGGCGCATCTGGCCGGATGACCCACTTTCTGGGCACCCACCAGAACAGATTGGACGCCAAGGGACGGGTCTCCATCCCGGCGCCGTTTCGGGCTGCGCTGCGTGCGCTCAAGGGTGACGGCGGTGGTCTGATCCTGCGCCCGGCGCATACCCATGCCTGCATCGAGGGTTGGCCGGAGGCGATTTTTCATACCCTCGCCAGCTCGCTCGATAGCCTCGATCTGTTCAGCGAAGCGCATGACGATCTCGCCGCGGCTCTCTATGCCGATGCCTATCCGGTCGAGCCCGACAAGGAGGGGCGGATCGTGCTCCCGGAGGCGCTGGTTTCCCATGCCGGGCTCGAGGACGGGGTGGTGTTCATGGGGCTCGGGCGAACTTTTCAGATCTGGCAGCCGGAAGCGGCGGCGCGGCGGCGGGCCGAGGCGCGCGAGCGGGCGCGGGCGCACGCCATCACCTTGCCTGCTGCCACCTTGCCGGCTGCGGGAGCGGCGCCATGACCGCCGCGGGCCATATCCCAGTGATGCGGGCGGAGATGCTGGCGCTGCTCGCGCCGCGCGCCGGCGGGCGTTATCTCGATGCCACGTTCGGCGGCGGCGGCTATGCCGAGGCCATTCTTGCCGCCGCCCCCTGCGCGCTCTGGGCGATTGACCGCGACCCCGAGGCGATCGCCCGCGGCGCCCGCTTGGCGCGGCGTTTCCCGGGGCGGCTTGCGCTGCTCGAAGGGTGTTTCGGGGACATGCTGGCGCTGCTCACCGCGGCCGGTGTCGCGCGGCTCGATGGCGTGGTGATGGATCTCGGTCTCTCCTCCTATCAGATCGACGATCCCGAGCGCGGGTTTTCCTTCCGCGCTGACGGGCCGCTCGATATGCGCATGGGCCGCGCTGGGCCTTCCGCTGCCGATCTCGTCAACACGCTGCCCGAGCGCGAACTCGCCGACATTTTGTTCGAGTTCGGCGAGGAGCGGCATGCCCGCCGCATCGCCCGCGCGATCATCGCCCAGCGCCGCATCGCGCCAATCACCACGACGGCGGCGTTGGCGGCGCTGGTGCGCGCCGAGGTGCCGGCGAGCGCCGACGGCATCGATCCCGCGACGCGGAGTTTTCAGGCGCTGCGCATCCGGGTCAACGACGAGCTTGGCGAGATCACGCGCGGGCTGGAAGCGGCGGCCAGCCTGCTCGCGCCGGGGGGGCGGCTGATCGTGGTCGCGTTCCATTCGCTCGAGGACAGGATCGTCAAGCGCTTCATGCGTCAGGCCGCCGGGCGCGCCGGTGGCCCCTCGCGCCATGAGCCGCGCCGATGGGTTGGCGCTGATGCGCCGGATTTCACCTTGCTGACCCCGCGCCCGCTCCGCCCTGGCGCTGCCGAGATCCGCGTCAATCCGCGCGCGAGAAGCGCCCGGCTGCGCGCCCTCGCACGCCTGCCGGCGGTCGCAGCGCGGACGGAGGAGGAGACCACGACGCCATGATCCGCCCCCTGACTTCGATCACGCTGCTGCTTTTCGCCGGCGCCGGGATTTATCTTTACCATGTCAAGCACCGCACGCTGCTGCTTGACCGCCAGATCGCGGCGACCCTGCGCGAAACCGAGGGGCTGCGCGCCAAGAAAGAGATGCTGCAGGCGGAGTGGGCGCTGCTCAACCAGCCCGATCGGCTTGCCGATTTCGCGGCCCGGCATCTCGCGCTGAAACCGCTCGCGCCGGTGCAATTCGTGCCGCTCGCCGAACTCGATCGTCATCTGCCGGCGGTGGTGCTGAGTAGTGCTGCGCCAGACGGGGAGGTGGCTTACGGCACGGATGGCGACGTCGCCCCGGCCATCGCGTCCGCCCCATCGGCATCCGTCCCGCCGGCGTCCGTCCCGTCGGGGGGCATTGCGGCCGAAACCCGGCCGCAGCCGGTCGCAGCACTTGCGCCGCCGCTGCCGGCCGCGCTCGCCCATGATGGCGCCACCCGTCCGGCGCCGCTCCACAAACCCGCGCCGGCGCCGGCCGGCGAGACCGCTGCCCCGGCGTTGCGCGTCGCCGCCAATGCCACTTCCCACCGTCCGACCCCGCCAGCGATCGCGCCGCGCCCGGTCGCGGTCTCGGTAGTGCGCCCGGTCGCGGCTTTCATCGCGCCGCCGCACGCGGCGGCGGCGCCGCAAAGCGCCGCCGCAGTGCCGGTGACGCGTTCGGCGCTCGGTGGCCCGCATGTCGCCTTGCCGCCGCCGGTCCCGCCGCAAAGCCGGGCAGACGGGCCGTGAGCGAGCCGCGCAAACCCGCCCCGCCCAAGGACGCGCCGCCACCCTATGCCGCGGCCCGCGCCTATGGCGCGCCGCGCGCGGCTGCGGTGCCGCGCATGGAGGATGTCCGCGTCACCGCGCCCGATCTCGCCCGCCGCGCCCTGATCGAGAAAACCCAGGGCCGGCTGGTGCTCGCCGCGGCCGGGTTCGCGACCTTGTTCGGTGCCGTCGCGGTCAAGCTCGCGCTCGCGACGGTGCTGATGCCGCTTCGCCCGCCGCCGGAAAAACCGCTGATCGTCGCCCCGCCGCCGGCCTCGCCAGATCTCCCCGATCCCGCCGCGCCGCGAGTCGCGCGCGCTGGGATCGTCGATCGCAACGGGCAAGTGCTCGCGCTTTCGCTGCCCATCGCCGAGCTTTATGCCAACCCGCGCGAGGTCATCGACCCGGCCAAGATCGCCGACCAACTGGTTCGCGTCGTGCCCCGGCTCGATCGCGCGACCATCACTCAGCGCCTCACGGCCAACAAAGCGTTCGTCTATCTCGCCCGCGAATTGTCCCCGAGCGAGGAGCTGGCGATCAACGATCTCGGGATTCCGGGGCTCTATTTTCAGATCTCGGAGCGCCGCCATTACCCGCTCGGCCGGGTCGCGGCGCAGGTTTTGGGGGGCGTCGATGTCGATGAGCGTGGCGTCGCCGGGGCGGAGCGCGCTTTTGACGCGCGGCTGCGCACCGATCCGGCGCCGCTTCGGCTCTCCCTCGATGTCCGCGTCCAAGCGGTGGTGCGCGAGGAATTGCTCGCGGCGATGACCGAATTCCAAGCGATCGGCGCCTCGGGCATCGTCATGGATGTGCGCACTGGCGAAGTGCTGGCGATGGTGAGCCTGCCCGATTATGACGCCAACGCCTTCGGCAGCACCCCGCCCGACGATCGCTTCAACCGCGCGATTACCGGCCTGTTCGAGCCCGGCTCCACGTTCAAGCTGCAAACCGCGGCGATGGCGCTCGATTCGGGTGCCGCCCACCTCTGGGATCAGTTTGACGCCTCCCAGCCGATCCATATCGGGCGCTTCACCATCACCGATTTCGAGGGCAAGCATCGCTGGCTCTATCTGCCCGAGGTGCTCGCCTATTCCTCCAATCTCGGCGCCGCCCATATCGCGCTCACGGTGGGCGCGGAGCGTCAGCGCGCCTGGCTCCGCGCCATGGGGTTCTTCGAGCGCGTCGGCATCGAGCTGCCTGAGGCCGCGCGGCCGCTGGTGCCGGCGGTGACGAATTGGCGCGAGGTGGCGACGATGACCATCGGCTTCGGCCACGGGATCGCGGTCTCGCCGCTCCATGTCGTGCGCGGGACGGCGGCGATCGCCAATGGCGGCGTCGTTCTCCGCCCGACCATCCTCGCTTTGCCCGACGGCGCGGCGCCGGCAGGGACGCGGGTGATGCAGGAGAGCACGTCGGCGGTGATGCGCCGGCTGATGCGTCTCGTGGTCACGGAAGGTTACGGCAAGAAGGCCGACGTGCCGGGCTATTTCGTCGGCGGCAAGACCGGGACGGCGGAGAAGGTCGGCGTGCACGGCTATCGCAAGCACACCAACGTCTCGGCGTTCGTCGGCGTCTTTCCGATGAACGCGCCGCGTTATGCGGTTTACATGATGCTCGACGAGCCCCACGGCAACGCTGCGACCGGGTTCTTCTCGACCGCGGGGCAGGTGAGCGCGCCCGCCGCCGGGCGGGTGATCGCGCGCATCGGGCCGATGCTCGGCCTGTTCCCGGAAACGGAGAACGCCGCCGCCATCGAGGCGTCGCTCGCGATCCCGCTGCAGCCGAGCCGCGGCATGCCAAGCGCCCGCCCGCCGATCGCAACGCTCGCGCCGCCGGCGCTGCCGGCTGCCGCGACCGGCGCCAATACGCCGCCGCGCGCCGCGCCCCCGCGCGATGGGCGCCATGAAGCGGCCCTCCCGGCGCCCCCCTCGCTGCTCGCCGCGTTTTCACCCGGCGTCGCGGAGGCTGGCCTTGCGCCTCGCTGATCTCATCGCCGGGCTCGCGACGCCGCTTGCGCTCGAAGATGAAGCGGTGGGGGGCGAGGTCGCCGCCGCCGAGATCGCCGCGATCACCGCCGATAGCCGCGCAGTGACGCCGGGGTCGATTTTTGCCGCCCTCCCCGGCGCCCGCGCGGACGGCCGGGCCTTCATCGGCGAGGCGCTGGCGCGCGGCGCCGTCGCCGTGCTTGCGCCGCGCGATATGACGTGGCCGGAGGGGGTGACGCCGGCGCCGCTGCTCCGCGCCGCAACGCCGCGCCGGGCGCTTGCCCTGATCGCCGCGCGTCTTGCCGGCGGCGCGCAGCCGGAGACCATTGCTGCCGTCACCGGCACCAATGGCAAGACCAGCGTCGTGAGTTTTCTGCGCGAGATCTGGGCGCACGCCGGCCTCGCCGCGGCATCGCTCGGCACGCTCGGCCTCGTCGCCGCCGGCTTTCCGCCCGGCCCCAGCCTCACCACCCCCGATCCAGTGGTGCTGGCGGCAACGCTCAAAGCCCTGGCGGCGGCCGGGATCAGCCATCTCGCCATGGAGGCCTCCTCGCACGGGCTCGATCAATACCGGCTGGATGGTGTGCGCCTCACCGCCGGCGCTGTCACCAATCTGACGCGCGATCACCTCGATTATCATGGCGCCATGGCGGCCTACCGCGCCGCCAAGCTGCGTCTGTTCGCCGATTTGCTGCCCGCCGGCGCGCCGGCGGTTTATGCCTCCGGGCTCGAGCGTGAAACCCGCGAGGCGCTCGCCGCCATCGCGGCGCGGCGCCGGCTGCGGCTCCTCTCCGTCGGCGACGGCGGTGACGTGATCGCGCTCGAGCGGGTCACACCGCTTCCCGACGGCCAGGAGATCGCGATCCGCGCCGAGGGAAGGCGCCACACCCTTCGCCTTGCGCTCGCCGGGCGGTTTCAGGCCGAAAACGCGCTGCTCGCGGCGGCGCTGGCGCTCGCGCTCGGGGCGGATGATGCGCTTGCCGCCCTCCCGCACCTCACGGGCGTGCGCGGGCGGATGGAGCGCGTCGCGGCACTCGTCAATGGCGCCGCGATCTATGTCGATTACGCCCATACCCCCGATGCCCTGGCGCGGGTTCTCGAGGCGTTGCGTCCGCATGCCGCCGGCCGGCTCATCGTGGTGTTCGGCGCCGGCGGCGATCGTGATCGCGGCAAGCGCCCACTGATGGGTGAGGTCGCCGGCCGCCTCGCCGATCGCGTCATCATCACCGACGATAATCCGCGCAGCGAAAATCCGGCGCTGATTCGCGCCGCGATCCGCGCCGCCTGTCCCGACGCGACCGAGATCGGCGATCGCCGGTCCGCGATCGCCGCCGCGATCGAGGGGCTCGGCGCCGGCGACCTTCTGGTCGTTGCCGGCAAAGGGCATGAACAAGGCCAGATCGTCGGCACGGAGACCATTCCGTTCGATGACGCCGCGGTGATTCGCGATCTCGTCGGGGGTGCGGCATGAGCCCGCTTTGGAGCGCCGACGACCTCGTGCTCGCGACCGCGGGCGTGATGCGAGCGCCATTTGCCGCCGAGGGGGTTGCGATCGACAGCCGCCGCATCACCCCAGGCGATCTCTTCATCGCCCTTCGCGACCAGCGCGACGGCCATGATTTCGTGCGTGATGCCTTGCAGCGTGGCGCCGCCGGCGCGCTGGTCGATCACCTTCCGCCGCATTTGCCCGAGGACGCGCCGCTGCTGGTGGTTGAGGACACGTTGCGTGGCCTGACCGCGCTCGGCGCCTATGGCCGGGTGCGGGCGCGGGCGAAAATCATCGCCGTCACCGGCAGCGTCGGCAAGACCAGCACGAAGGAGATGCTGCGCCTAATCCTCGCTGGCCAAACCAGCGTCCACGCCGCCGAGGCCTCCTACAACAATCATTGGGGCGTGCCGCTGACGCTCGCGCGCTTGCCGCCCGATGCCGGGGCGGCGGTGATCGAGATCGGCATGAACCATGCTGGCGAGATCGCGCCGCTGGCGCGCATCACCCGCCCGCATGCCGCGATCATCACCGCGATCGCGCCCGCCCATCTCGGCCATCTCGGCAGCCTAGACGCCATCGCGCGCGAAAAAGCCTCGATCCTCGAGGGCTTGCCGCCCGAGGGGGTCGCGATCCTGCCGGCCGAAAGCGCGTTTTTGCCGCTGCTCCGGCACGTCGCCGGGACGCGGCGGGTGATCACCTTCGCCGGCGCCGGCGATGTGCCGCTGCTCGCCTTCGCCGGCGATGCCGCGGGGAGTGACGTGAAAACCACGCTCGGCGGCCGGGAAATCAGCTTCCGGCTCGGCGCGCCGGGGCGGCATATGGCGGAAAATGCCCTCGCCGCCCTCGCCGCGGTCACGGCGCTCGGCTTTGATCCGGGCGCCGCGGCGGCGGCGCTCGCCGGGTTCGCGGGCCTTGCCGGGCGCGGCGCGCGCACCCGGCTTTCGCTCCCGCTGGGCAAGATCACGCTGCTCGATGAGAGCTACAACGCCTCGCCGGCTTCGGTGCGCGCGGCGCTCGCGGTGCTCGGGATGCAGGCGGGGCGGCGGCTTGCGGTGCTTGGCGATATGCGCGAACTCGGCGCGGCCGGTCCCGCCGAGCACGTCGCGCTGGCTCGCGATATCGCCGGCAACGCGGATCAGGTCTTCACCGCCGGGCCATTGATGGCCGGGCTTTTCGCTGCCATCCCCGCAGCCGCGCGTGGCGCGCACGCCGATTCCGCGGCGGCGCTGGCGCCGCTCGTGCTCGCGTCGCTGCAAGAGGGCGACGTGGTTTTGGTGAAAGGGAGCTTCGGCAGCCGCATGTCCTTGGTGATCGACGCCATTCTGCGTGAGGCGCGCTGATGCTGTACACGCTGACGCGGCCTTATGCCGAGCATTTCATTCTTTTCAATCTGCTGCGCTATCTCACCTTCCGCTCGGGGGCGGCGTGTCTCACGGCTTTGGTGGTGAGCTTCATCATCGGCCCCCGCCTCATTCGCTGGTTGAAAGCGGTGCAGGGACAGGGCCAGCCGATCCGCGATGACGGGCCGGCGAGCCATCTGGTCGCGAAAAAAGGCACGCCGACGATGGGCGGCGTTCTCATTCTCGTCGCCCTTCTGACCTCGACGCTGCTTTGGGCCGATCTCGGCGATCCCTATGTCTGGGTGGTGATGGGGCTGACGCTCGGCTATGGCGCGCTCGGCTTCGCGGATGATTATCTCAAGCTCAGCAAACGCAATGTGCGCGGCCTGCCGGGGCGGTGGAAGCTGCTCGGCCAGGCCGGGTTCGGGCTTTTGGCGGCGAGTGCTTTCATGCTGCTCACGCACGAGCCGCTCGGCAGCGGCGTCACCTTGCCGCTGTTTAAAGATGTTTTGATCCCGCTTGGGATTTTCTTTCCGCTGTTTGGCGCGTTGGTGATGATGGGCGCCTCGAACGCGGTCAATCTCACCGATGGCCTCGATGGCCTTGCGATCGTGCCAACGATCATCACCGCCGGCGTCTTCGGGCTCATTGCCTATCTCGTCGGCAACCGCGTCTTTGCCGATTATCTGCAGCTTCACCACGTGTTTGGCGTCGGCGAACTCGCTGTTTTCTGCTCGGCGCTGATTGGGGCGGGGCTCGGCTTTCTCTGGTTCAACGCGCCGCCGGCGGCGGTGTTCATGGGCGATACTGGCAGCCTCGCTTTGGGGGGTGCGCTCGGCGCGGTCGCGGTTGCGGCGAAGCATGAGGTCGTGCTCGCGATCGTCGGTGGGCTGTTCGTCGTCGAAACGCTGTCGGTGATCGTGCAGGTGTTCTGGTTCAAACGCACCGGCCGGCGCGTTTTCCTGATGGCGCCGCTCCACCATCATTTCGAGAAAAAGGGCTGGGCGGAGGCGACCATCGTCATTCGGTTCTGGATCATTTCGATGATTCTCGCCCTCGTCGGTTTGGCGACGTTGAAGATCAGATGAGCGCGTTTGGCAAAATTTTTGTGGGCCAGCGGATCGCCGTCCTCGGGCTCGGGCGAAACGGTCTGCCGGCATCGCGCGCGCTTGCGGCGATGGGCGCCGAGGTGCTGGCGTGGGACGATCGCGATGCCGCCCGCGCCGAGGCCGCCGCAGCAGGGGTTGCCGTCGCGCCGCTTTCGCCGCGCGGGATGGACGCGCTTTTGCTTTCGCCTGGCATTCCGCATCGCCTGCCCGCGCCGCATCCGGTCGCGGCAGCGTTTCTTGCCGCCGGCGTCCCCATTCTCTCGGACGTCGAATTTCTCTATCGTGCCGCCCGCGCGGCGGGCTCGGCGGCGAAATTCGTCGGCATCACCGGCACCAACGGCAAATCGACGACGACGGCGCTGCTCGCCCATATCCTCGCGGGCGCCGGCATCGTGGTCGCCGCCGGCGGCAATCTCGGCCCGGCGGCGCTGGCTCTGCCGCGATTGCCCGATCACGGCGTTTACGTCCTCGAAATGTCATCTTATCTCTTGGAGCGACTCGCGCGCCTCCGCTTCGATGCGGCGGTAATGCTCAATCTCTCCCCCGATCATCTCGACCGGCACGGCGACATGGCTGGCTATATCGCCGCCAAGCGGGCGATTTTCGCGCGCCAGACGGCGGCGGATTGCGCCGTGATCGGCATCGATGACGAGGATAGCCGGGCGCTCGCCGCGCAGATCAGCGGGCCGCGAATCGTGCTGATCTCGGGCGCCGATCAGAGCGACGCCGAGATCCGCGCCGCGGGCGGCCTGCTGCGTGATGGCAACGGTGTGCTCGCCGATCTCGGCCGGGCGCGGGCCTTGCCGGGGGCGCATAACGCTCAGAACGCCGCCGCTGCTGCCGCCTTGGCCTTGGCGCTCGGCGTCTCGCGCGCGGCGATCGCCGCTGGGGTTGCGGATTTCCCCGGGCTTCCCCATCGCGCCGAGCGTATCGCCGAGATCGCGGGCGTCACCTTCATCAACGACAGCAAGGCGACCAACGCCGACTCCGCGGCCCGCGCGCTCGCCTGTCACGAGCGGATCGTCTGGATCGCCGGCGGCATCGCCAAGGCTGGCGGCATCGAGAGCTTGGCGCCGTTTTTCCCGCGCGTCGTCGAGGCGTTGCTGATCGGGCGCGATGCGCCGCTCTTCGCCGCGACGCTGGCGCGCAACGGCGTTGCCCATCGCTGCGTGGAAACGCTCACGCATGCGGTGCCGGCGGCGTTCGCCGCGGCGCGCGCGGCCGGCGCCGTGGTGCTGCTCTCGCCGGCGTGTGCGAGTTTTGACCAATTCGCGAATTTCGAAGCGCGCGGCGAGGCCTTTCGTCGTCTCGTCGCGCAGCTCGCGGGCGGGGAGGGGCACTGATGCCGGCCCTGTCGCGCGCCGATACGTCGCTGCTCGGTCGCTGGTGGTGGACCATCGATCGCTGGACGCTGCTTGCCCTCGGTGTCCTCATCGGCACCGGCTATGTGATGATGCTGGCGGCGAGCCCGGCGGTTGCCGAGCGCATCGGCGAGGGGCATGACGCGCTGATCGTCAAACAGGTGGTGTTTCTCGCCCTCGCCGCGACGATCGTCGTGTTGGTCTCGCTGTTTTCGCCGCGCGGGGTGCGGCGCCTGGCGCTGATCGGTGGGGTCATCGCGGTTTTCCTCACCGCGCTCACCCTCATCAAAGGGATCGAGATCAAGGGCGCGCGGCGCTGGATCGCCTTGCCTGGGATGTCGCTCCAGCCAAGCGAGTTTCTAAAACCCTGTTTCGTCGTGATGGCCGCTTGGCTGATCGCCGAGAGCAAGCGCCGGCCGCGTTTTCCGGGGGTTTGGGTTGCCGCCGCGGTCTATGCGGTGATTGCGCTGCTCTTGAAATCGCAGCCCGATATCGGCATGCTCGCGGTGATCACCGCGGTCTTTCTCGCCCAGCTCTATCTCGGCGGGCTCAATCTGTTCATGGTCGCGGTCGGGTTCGCTGCGATGAGCGGCGCCGGCGTTGCTGCCTACCTTCTGTTTCCGCATGTCCATAGCCGGGTCGCGCGGTTTCTCGATCCCGGCAAGGGCGATCATTATCAGGTCACGACGGCGCTCGAGGCGTTCGGCAATGGCGGGCTCTGGGGCCGTGGTCCTGGCGAGGGGCGGATCAAGGACATCCTGCCCGACGCCCATGCCGATTTCGTTTTCGCGGTCGTCGGCGAGGAATTCGGTTTTGCCGTTTGTCTCGTCCTGCTCGGGGTCTTCGCGTTCATCGTCGTGCGCGGCCTGCTTCGCCTGATTGGCGAGCGCGATCTCTTCACCATCCTCGCCGCCGCCGGGCTGCTCGCAAGCTTCGGCCTGCAGGCCTTCGTCAACATGGCCTCCTCGCTACACCTCATCCCGACCAAGGGTATGACGCTGCCGTTCATTTCCTATGGTGGCTCCTCGGTGCTCGCGGTCGCGCTCGGGATGGGGATGCTGCTTGCGCTGACCCGCCGGCGCCATCATGGCGAGGCGTTATGAGCGGGCGGGCGCCCTCGCCGATCGTGCTGGCGGCTGGCGGCACGGGCGGGCATTTCTTTCCCGCCGAGGCGCTGGCGGCGGCGCTGATCGGGCGCGGCAGGCGGGTCGTGCTGTTTGCCGATGCCCGCACCAAGATCGGCGCAGATAGCGTGTTCGCGGCGCGTGAGCGTTTCGTCATTCCCGGCGGCGGCATCGCCGGGCGTGGTGTGGGCCGCGCCATCGCCGGGGCGCTCAAGCTGCTCGTCGGGTTTTTCGTCGCACGGCGGGCGCTGCGTGATCTGCGCCCGGCGGCTCTGGTCGCCTTCGGCGGTTATCCGGCGATCGCGCCGGTGCTCGCGAGCCGCAGTCTCTCGCCGCGCGTGCCGGTGGTGCTGCACGAACAGAACGCGGTGCTCGGGCGCGCCAACCGGTTTCTCGCCCGTTTCGCCGCGCGGCTGGCATTGAGCGTCCCTGACACGCGATCGATCCCGGCGGGGACGGCGACCGTCGTGGTCGGCAATCCGGTGCGCCCGGCGATCGCCGCTTGCGCCGGGACCCCTTACGCGCCGCCGACCGAGAGCGGCGCAATCCGGCTGCTGGTGCTTGGCGGCTCGCTTGGCGCGCGGGTGATGAGCGATGTCGTGCCGGCAGCTCTCGCGGCTTTGCCGCCGTCGCTCCGCGCTCGCCTCGCCCTCGCCCAGCAATGCCGGGCCGAGGACCTTGCCCGCGTCGCTGCCTTCTACCGCGAGGCCGCGATCAGCGCCGAATGCGCGCCGTTCTTCGGCGATGTTCCCGAACGGCTGGCCGCAGCCCACCTCGTCATCGCCCGCGCCGGCGCCTCGACGCTTGCCGAACTCGCGGTGATCGGCCGGCCGGCGATCCTGGTGCCGCTGCCGGGCTCGATCGACGATCACCAGAGCGCCAATGCCCGCGCTTTCGGCGACGCTGCGGTGACGATCGCCGAGCGCGCATTCACCCCGGCGCGGCTAGCCGCCGTGCTCGGCGATCTTCTCGCCGCCCCCGCGCGCCTTGCCGCGATGGCGGCGGCGGCAAAGCACGGGCCGGCCGATGCCGCCGAGCGCCTCGCCGATCTCGCCGAGGGCATGCGGCCATGAGGGCGCTGCCGCTCGCCATCGGGACGCTGCATTTCGTCGGCATCGGCGGCATCGGCATGTCGGGCATCGCCGAGGTGCTGCATAATCTCGGCTATCGCGTCCAGGGCAGCGACGTCGCCGAGAGCGCCAATGTCTTGCGTCTGCGCGCCGCCGGCATTCCGGTCGCGATCGGGCATGCGGCGGACAATCTCGGGGAGGCGCGCGTCGTCGTGGTTTCGAGCGCGATCCGGCGCGACAATCCAGAAGTGCTCGCCGCTCGTCAGCGCTTCATCCCGGTGGTGCGCCGGGCCGAAATGCTGGCCGAATTGATGCGCCTCAAATGGTCGATCGCGGTTGGCGGCACGCATGGCAAGACGACGACGACGAGCCTGATCGCCGCCGTTCTCGAGGCCGCGAAGCTCGACCCCACCGTGATCAATGGCGGCATCATCAACGCCTACGGCACCAACACGCGGCTCGGCGCCGGCGATTGGATGGTGGTCGAAGCCGATGAGAGCGACGGCAGTTTTCTCCGCTTGCCGGCGGTGGTCGCGGTGGTCACCAACATGGACCCCGAGCATCTCGACCATTGGGGCACGCCGGAGGCGATGGTCGCGGGCTTTGACCAGTTCGTCGGCAATATCCCGTTCTATGGCTTCGCGGTGCTCTGCGTCGATCATCCGGCGGTGCAGCAGATGATCCCGCGCCTTGGCGATCATCGGGTCATCACCTACGGATTTTCGCCTCAGGCCGATATCCGCGCCGAGCGCATGGTCGCCGACAAGCTCGGCGCGACCTTCGAAGTCGTCGCGACCGATCGGGTGCGCGAGCGCGCCCGCCGGCTCGGCCCCTTCCGTCTCCCGATGCTCGGCCGCCACAATGTCCAGAACGCGCTCGCCGCCCTTGCTATCGGGATCGAGATGGCGATCCCGGAGGCGACGCTGAAAAGCGCGCTTGCCGCCTTCCGTGGCGTCAAGCGCCGCTTCACCCGCGTCGGCGAGGCCGGCGGGATCACCATCATCGATGATTACGGCCATCATCCGGTGGAGATCGCGGCGGTTTTGAAAGCGGCGCGTCAGGCCGGGGCGAGGGATGTCGTTGCGGTGGTTCAGCCGCATCGCTTCTCGCGGCTGCAAGCCTTGTTCGACGATTTCTGCACCTCGCTCAACGATGCCGGGACGGTGATCGTCGCCGATGTCTATGCCGCCGGTGAGGCGCCGATCGCCGGCATCGACCGTGACGCGCTGGTCGAGGGCCTGCGCGCCAGCGGCCATCGCAGCGTCGTGCCGCTGCCGGGGCCGGAGCATCTCGCCGAGATGGTCAATGCCATCGCGCGGCCGGGTGACTTCGTGGTTTGCCTCGGCGCGGGCACCATCACCGCCTGGGCGAACGCGCTGCCGGCGCAGCTCGCTTCGTTGCAGGCGGCACAAAATCGCCGGCCGGGCGGCGAGGGGGCGGCATGATGGCGGCCGAAATCGTTCCCGCCTTTGCCCCACCGCCGGGGTTTCGCGGCCGCCTCCAACGCGACTCCGTGCTCGCGCCGCAGACCTGGTTTCGCGTCGGCGGCGTGGCCGAGTGGCTCGCGCGGCCGATCGATGCCGAGGATCTCGCCGCGCTGCTCGCCGCTCTCCCGGCGACGATGTCGTTTTGCGTGCTCGGCGCCGCCTCCAACGTCATCATCCGCGATGGCGGGATCCCGGACATGGTCATTCGGCTCGGGCGCGGCTTTGGCGGCATCGCCTTCGATGATGGCGGTGTCGTCGCGGGGGCTGCGGTTTTGGACGCGACGCTGGCCGAGGCGGCGCTCGCGGCCGGGCGCGGCGGGCTCGAATTTCTCGCCGGCATTCCCGGCACCGTCGGCGGCGCCGTTGCGATGAACGCTGGCTGCTACGGGAGCGAGATCGCGAGCGTGCTCGATTGGGCCGATATCGCGCTCGCCGGCGGCGAAACCCGCCGCTTGCAGGCGGCCGATCTCGCGTTCGCCTATCGCCATGCGGCGCTGCCGGCGGGCGCGGTGGTGATGGCGGCACGGCTTCGCACGCGCGCCGATGCGCCGGCGGCGATCGCCGCCCGCATGGCCGAGATCCGCGCCCAGCGGGTGGCGACGCAGCCGCTCAGGGCGCGCACCGGCGGCTCGACGTTTCGCAATCCGCCCGCCGCGGAAAGCACGCTCAAGGCCTGGGAGCTGATCGAGGCCGCCGGTTGCCGCGGCCTGCGCCTGGGGGCGGCGCAGGTTTCCGAGCAGCACTGCAATTTCCTGATCAATACCGGCGGCGCGCGCGCGGCCGAGATCGAAGGCCTCGGCGAGATGGTGCGGGCGCGGGTTCTGGCTGCGACCGGGGTTTCGCTCGCCTGGGAAATCCGCCGCCTCGGGGTGCCGGAGGGGCGGCGATGAGGCGGGTTGCGGTGCTTTATGGCGGGATATCGGCCGAGCGCGAGGTCAGTCTCGCCTCCGGCCGCCAAGTGATTGCCGCCCTCGGCGCGGCCGGGTTTGCGGTAACGCCCGTCGAGGTCGGGGGCGATCTCGGCGCCGTCATCGCCGCGCTGACCCCGGCGCCAGACGTCGTCTTCAACGCGTTGCACGGGCGTTTCGGCGAGGATGGCGCGATCCAGGGCGTGCTCGAATGGCTCGGCATCCCCTATACCCATTCCGGCGTGCTCGCCTCGGCGCTCGCCATGGATAAGGAAGCGGCGCGGCGGGTGTTTGCCGCGGCCAACCTGCCGATCGCCGCCGGGCGGGTGGTCTCGCGCGCCGACCTCGCCGCCGGCGACCCGCTGCCCGCGCCCTATGTCGTGAAACCGCTCGGGGAGGGATCTTCGGTCGGGGTCACGATCATCACCGCCGGCGATAATCGCCGCGCCGAGATCGCCGCGAACTGGCGTTTCGGCCCCCGCGCCCTGGTCGAGGAATTCATCCCCGGGCGCGAGATCACCGTCGGCGTGCTCGGCGAGCGGGCGCTGACCGTGACCGAAATCCTGCCTGCCGCCGGATTCTACGATTACCAGGCGAAATACGCCGCCGGCGGCTCGCGCCACGTGCTGCCGGCGGCGATCCACCCGGCGGCGTTCGAGGCGGCGCTGGCGACAGCGCTCGCCGCCCATCGCGCGCTCGGCTGCCGGGGCGCGAGCCGGGCCGATTTCCGCTATGACGACACGGCCGGCGAGCCCGGCCGCCTCGTCCTGCTCGAGGTCAATACCCAGCCTGGCCTCACCGCGACCTCGCTTTTGCCCGAGCAAGCCGCCTGCATGGGCATAGATTTCCCGGCGCTCTGCGCCTGGATGGTGGAGCAAGCGGCATGCCGCGTCTGACGCGCAGCAAAGGGCGGGCGGCCGGCGAGCGGCCGGCGCGCTGGCGGCTCCTGCTCCGCCGCTGGCGGCGGGCGCTGATCCGGCTCGGGCTTGCGGGCCTTGCGCTCGGCGCGCTGATCGTGCTCGTCATTGTGCTGCGCGGGCATGGCGCCGCCGATGACAGCCTCGCCCCGCGCACCGCCTGGGCTGATGCGCTGACCGCACGGCTTGGTTTGCGGGTGCGCGCGGTGGTGGTCGAGGGGCGCGGCAATACGCCAGAGCCGCTGCTACATGCCGCGATCGGCGTTGCGCCCGGCGATCCCATCCTCGGCGTTTCCCTGGGTGCCATGCGCGCCCGGCTCGAAAGCCTCGCCTGGGTGCAGCAGGCGGTGGTGGAGCGGCATCTGCCGGGGACGATCGTCATTCATCTGACCGAGCGGCGGCCGTTCGCGGTCTGGCAGAATCAGGGGCGCTTTACGTTGATCGACCGCGCCGGGCGCGAGGTCGCCGATGAGGGGGTCGCCAATTTCAAGACGCTGCCGCTGGTGGTGGGCGCGGACGCGCCGGCGCATGCCGCCGCCATCCTCGATCTCATCGATCGCTATCCCGAGATCCGCGCGCGGCTCGCGGCTTTGGTCAGGATCGGCGGGCGGCGCTGGAATCTGCGCCTCGTCAATGGCGCCGATGTTTTGCTGCCGGAAGGGCATGAGGCACAAGCGTTGGCGCGGCTCGCGGTGTTGCAGAGCGACCATGCGCTGCTCGATCGCCCCTTCGCGGCCGTCGATCTCCGCGCCCCCGATCGGCTGATCCTGCGGCCACGCCCGGAGAGCACGCCGCCAGAGGGCGAGGTCGGAAAAGCGCCGCCCGGGCCGCACGGCGAAGCGGCGGCGCCAGGAAAGCCGACATGAGGGGGGAGAAAGGATGAACGAGATTTCCGGGCGTTTCCTTGGCTCCGGCCGCCCACCGACGCCGCCCACGCTCACCCCAGAGCCGCCGCCGCGGGCGCGGCCGTTCCGCGCCGGGCCCTTCGGCGTCCTCGATATCGGCTCGACCAAGATCGTCTGCCTGATCGGCCGGGTGGAGAGCGATGGCACGCTCCGCGTGCTTGGCGCCGCCCACCTCCAGGCGCGCGGGGTGAGGAATGGCGGGATCGTCGATCTCGACGCGACCGAGCGGGCGATCCGCAAATGCGTCGCCGAAGCCGAGGACATGGCGGACACGCATCTTCGCGACGTCACCGTCAATCTCTCGTGCGGCGCGCCGGAGAGCCGGCTTTTCAACGTGCAATGGCCGATCGGCGGCCGGGCGGTGACCGCCGCCGATATCCGCCGCATCGTCGCCGAGGGGCGCGCCCGCGCGGCGTCGGAGGGGCGCGAAACCATCCACGCTCTGCCGCTCGCCTTCGCCGCCGATGAAACCGGCGGCATCAACGATCCCCGCGGCATGCATTGCGAGACCTTGGGGGCACGTCTGCATGTGATCGACGCGACGGTGACGGCGCTGCGCAATCTCACCGCGTGTCTCGCCCGCGTCGATCTCGCCATCGCTGAGCTGGTTGCGGCGCCGCTCGCGGCCGGGCTTGCGACGCTGGTCGCCGATGAGCGCGAACTCGGCGCGACCCTGATCGACATGGGCGGCGGCACCACCGGGCTTGCCGTGTTCGTCGAAAACCAGGTGCTGCACACGGCGCTGCTGCCGATCGGCGGGATGCATGTGACGAACGACATCGCCCGCCTGCTCTCGACCCCGATCAGCCACGCCGAGCGGCTCAAGACGCTTTACGGCAATGTCGAGGCGAGCCCGGACGATGAGCGCGAATTCCTGCCGGTGCCGTTGGTCGGCGAGGATGAGCGCCATATCGTCAAGGTGCCGCGCAGCATGGTGATTTCGATCATCCGCCCGCGCCTTGAGGAGACCTTCGAACTCGTCAAGGAACGCCTCGACGGCGCCGGGCTTGCCCGCGATGCCGGCCAGCGCGTGGTGCTGACCGGCGGCGCCTGCCAGCTTCCTGGCGCGCGCGAGATGGCGGCGCGGATTCTCGGCCGCCAGGTGCGGCTCGGCCGGCCGCTCAAGCTGCGCGGCCTGCCCGACCTGATGAGCGGCCCCAGCATCGCCACCGCCGCCGGCCTGCTCGCCTTCGCGGGCGGGCTCGGGCAGGGGCTTCCGGATCTCGATCTCGATGCCGGCCGGCCGGCCGGCCTGTTCCGCCGCCTGGTCGATTTTCTTCGCGAGCGCGTCTGATGTCAGGCGCGCTTTTCACCCACCGTTCCTGCATCCAGCCTTGAAGGGGGAGATGTCCCAATGACCCTGAACCTTACCGTTCCGCAGCATCTGCACACCGACTTTACCCCCCGGATCACCGTCATCGGGGTCGGCGGCGGTGGCACCAACGCGGTCGACAACATGATTTCGCTCAATCTCCAGGGGGTCGATTTCGTGGTCGCCAACACCGACGCGCAGCAGCTTTTGCATTCGCGCGCCGACCGCCGGGTGCAGCTTGGCCCGCACATCACCCAGGGGCTCGGCGCCGGCGCCAAGCCCGAGATCGGCCGCGCCGCGGCGGAAGAGGCGGCGGAAGAGCTCTATCGCCATCTCGACGGCGCGCACATGGTGTTCATCACCGCCGGCATGGGTGGCGGCACCGGCACGGGCGCGGCGCCGGTGATCGCGCGCATGGCGCGAGAGCGCAACATCCTCACCGTCGGCGTGGTGACCAAGCCGTTTTCCTTCGAGGGGCCGCGCCGGGCACGCGCCGCCGAACTCGGGATCGAGGAGTTGCAGGAATATGTCGATACCCTGATCGTCATCCCCAATCAGAATTTGTTCCGCCTGGCCAATGAGCGCACCAGCTTCCGCGAAGCCTTCAAAATGGCCGATCATGTGCTCTATATGGGGGTGCGCGGCGTCACCGATCTGATGGTGGTGCCGGGTCTCGTCAATCTCGATTTCGCCGATATCCGGACAGTGATGGCCGAGATGGGCAAGGCGATGATGGGCACCGGCGAGGCGGACGGCGAAAACCGCGCCGTGCGCGCCGCCGAAGCGGCGATCAACAACCCGCTGCTTGAGGACACTTCCATGGCCGGGGCGCGCGGCCTGTTGATCAACATCACCGGCGGCGACGATATGACGCTGTTTGAGGTCGATCACGCCGCCAACCGCATCCGCGAAGAGGTGGACGAGGACGCGAACATCATCTTCGGCTCGGCGGTGGACGAGTCCCTGAACGGGCGCATCCGCGTCTCGGTGGTCGCGACCGGGATCGACACGCCGCGCGAGGCGGCTTCGGAGCGGCCGCGGCTGGTCGCGCTCGGCGGTGGTTATAACGCGACCGAGGCGGCTTCTGGCGCCGCTCTCGATGCCGCGCCACCGCCGCGTGGGGGCGCCGCGCAGACGGCTGCGGCCCAGACTCCTATGACGCAGACTGGCGCGGCAGCGCATACGGGCGCAGTGACACGGGTCATGCCGCTCTACCCGCGTGCCTCTCAGGACGAGGCGGCGCCGCGCCCGCCCTTCGCCGCCCATCCCGAGGATGTCGGGCATGGGCAGGAGGCGCCGCGTTTCGAGCCGGTGCCGCAGGCGATGCCGGCGCGCGCGCCGGAGGCACGTCCGGCCGAGGCGCCGGCGCCCGAGGCCCGTGATGCCGCTGCCCGAGACGCCTCGCGCGGCGAACCGCGCCTCACGACGCCCGCGGCCGAGGGGCGCGGCTTATTTGCCACAGCACCGCGCCGGTCCCCGGCCGCGCCGGCGCCGCAAGCCGCCCCGGCGCCCCGCCCGAGCCTTTTCGGCACCGTGACCGGCCTGCTGCGGGGCAATTTTCCCTCCGCCCGCGCCGCCGAAACCGGCCCGCAGGGCGGCGCCCGGCGCGAGCGTTATGCCGAGGAGGCGCCCACAGAGACGCCACGGCCGAGCGTGCGCCCGGCCGCAGAGGAGGATGTCGGTCTCGAGATCCCGACCTTCCTGCGCCGGCAGACCTCGTGAATTGTGCCGATTCGGTGGCAAAAATACTGCAAGAATAGGGCGTTATCGCGAAACAATCAGAAATAATGATTGACTGGCGCCATCCCCTGAAGCGACTTAGCTTGAGGGGGTGGAACGAGCGTTGGGCGTTCCGTGCCGGCGGCTTGGCCGGGGGTGCCGCTCCTTTTGGCGGCGCGTGAACGAGATTGAATGGGAATGATGGATTTATTGACCGACATCCGGCCGTCTCCCGCTCTGGCGCCCCACGCCGTTGCGCAAAGCCCGTTGCCGCGCGGCCTTGCTGCGGGTGCCGGTGGCCGGCGTTCCGTGTCCCGGCCGGCGGTGTTGGCGCGGCAGCGGACGCTCAAGGAAGCGATCGGCTGTGTCGGTGTCGGGCTGCATGGCGGGCGCGAGGTGGCGCTCACCCTTCACCCGGCGGCGCCGGGAACCGGCATCCGCTTTCGCCGGGGCGATCTCGGGGTCGAGATTCCGGCGCGCTTCGATGCGGTCGCCGACACGCGTCTTTGCACCGAGCTCGCCGCCGCTGATCGGCCGGAGGTCACCATCGGCACCATTGAGCATGTCATGGCGGCGCTCGCTGGCTGCGGCATCGACAATGTGGTGGTCGAGGTCGATGGGCCGGAAATCCCGATTCTCGATGGCTCCGCGGCGCCCTTCGTCTTTCTCATCGATTGCGCCGGCGTGGTGACGCAGGAAGCGCCGCGGCGGGTCATCGAAATCCTCCGCCCGGTCGAGGTCCGTGCCGGCGATGCCTTTGCGAGACTTCTTCCCCGTGATCCCGAGCTTCTTCCCCGTGATCCTGAAGGGGCCGAGGCGGCGGGTGAGCTTGACATGGCGCTCTCGATTGCTTTCGACGCGCCGGCGATCGGGCGCCAGTCGCTCAGTTTGCGCCTGACCGAGGGCAGTTTCCGCCAGGAATTGGCGCATGCCCGCACCTTCACCCTCGCCACCGAGATCGAGTCGCTGCGCGCCAGTGGCCGGGCGCGCGGCGGTAGCCTCGAGAACGCGGTGGTGGTCGATGGCGCGCATGTCTTGAACCCCGGGGGCTTGCGCGCGCCGGATGAATTCGTCCGCCACAAGCTGTTGGACGCGGTCGGCGATCTCGCCCTGGCTGGTGCTGTGCTGCGTGGGCGCTTCATCGCCCATTGTTCCGGCCACGCCCTCAATAACCGCCTGCTTCGCGCCCTGTTCGCGAACGCAGACGCCTGGCGCGAGATCGCCCCCGCCGCATCGGCGCGCCTTTCCGCCGCCGCCTGAGGCCGCCACCATCCTCCGGACAAAAGTTTTTTGGTTCTTTTTTTTCAAAAAAGAACGTTTTTCTGCCTTTTTTCTTCCCCGCCGGCTTGAATAACCCTCCCCCGCCCTGGCAAAAAGGCGGCGAAGGGGCGCGCATGTCGTCGGGATGGCTGTTGCTGATGCTGCTCCTCGTCGGGTTTGCCGCCGGGGTGCAGAATGCCTTGGCGGGGGGCGGGTCGTTTCTCACCTTTCCGGCGCTTCTGCTCGCCGGGATCGATGCAAGGGCGGCCAACATCACCTCGACCGTCGCACTTTTCCCCGGCCAGGTGACGACGGGGTTTGCCGGGCGGCGTGACGTTGCCGGCGGCGCCGGGCTTTCATTCGCGGCGCTGGTCGGGATCAGCCTCGCCGGCGGGGTGGTCGGCGCGCTATTGCTGCTTGCGACGCCGCCGCGGTTTTTCGCGCGTCTCGTGCCGTTTCTCGTCCTGTTCGCGACCGCGGTCTTCGCCTGGGGCAGTTTTCGCCGCCGCGCGCCGGAAAGCATTCGCATCGGCCGCCTTGGCGCCGCTGCTGCGCAGTTCGTGATCGCGATTTATGGCGGCTATTTCGGCGGCGGCATCGGGTTTTTGATGCTCGCCGTGCTGACCTTCGCCGGGCTTGGCCTGCGCCAAGCGGGGGCGACGAAAAACGCGCTGGCGGCGGCGATGAACGCGGCCGCCGTTGTGGTTTTCGCTGGCGGCGGTGAGGTCCATTGGCTGGCGGCGATCAGCCTCGGCGCCGGGGCGATCGCCGGCGGTCAGGTCGGGGCGTGGCTGCTGCGCCGGGTCGATGACCGCAAGCTCCGGATCGGCGTGGTTGCGATCGGCCTCGCGCTGACCGTCGGGCTTTTCCTGCGCCAGCCGTAATCTCGCGAAAAAGCATGACGGAGGGGGCGGATTCGGCTATAGGGCGCCTTGATGACACTGTGCGACCGCCGCGACCGAACCGCAGCCTTTCGCCGCCCGCCGATCGGCGCGGCGTGGCTGCTCATTGCCGCCTTGCTCGCTGCCTGTTCGTCCTCGAGCGATGACCAAAATATCGCCAAGATCCCGGTCGAGCAGCTCTATAACCAGGGGCTCGATGCGCTGAATGCCGGCCGCTACAAGCTCGCGACCAAGCGTTTCGATCAGCTCCAATCGAATTATCCCTATTCCGCTTGGGCGGCGAGCGCGCAGCTGATGGACGCCTATGCGCAATACGCGAGCGGCAAGTTCAGCGATTCCGCGGCGACGCTCGACCGCTTCATCCAGCTCCATCCGACCAGCAAGGACATCGCTTACGCCTATTATCTCCGCGCCCTCGATTTTTATGAACAGATCGTCGATGTCCAGCGTGACCAAAAGAACACCCAGCTCGCGCTCGCCGCGCTCAAGGAAGTGGTCAACCGTTTCCCCGACAGCGCCTATGCCCGTGATGCGCGCTTCAAGATCGATCTCTGCCTCGATCACCTCGCCGGGCAGGAGATGTCGATCGGGCGCTGGTACGAAAGCCAGCACCTCTACGCCGCCGCCATCAACCGCTATCAGCGGGTGGTGCAAGACTACCAGATGACCAACATGGCGCCGGAAGCGCTTTATCGGCTGACCGAAATCTACATGCTGATCGGCATGCCCGATCAGGCGAAAAAGACCGCGAGCGTCTTGCAGCATAATTACCCGAACAGCGAATGGTATCGCGATAGCTGGAATCTGCTCGTCGATGATCATCAGGTGTCTGGCAAGCCGGTCGGGGAGGCGGATAATGCCGGTTTCTTCTCCCGCGCCTTTGGCTGGATATTCTGAGCGCGCGCCGTCGTCCCGCCCCGCATGCTGAGCGCTCTTTCGATCCGCGACGTGGTGCTGATCGAGCGGCTCGACCTCGATTTCGACGCCGGCCTCACCGTGCTGACCGGCGAGACCGGCGCCGGCAAGTCGATTCTGCTCGATAGTCTCGGCCTCGCCCTCGGGGTCCGTGCCGAGGGCGCGATGGTCCGCACCGGCGCCGAGCAGGCGAGCGTCGTCGCCCTGTTCACGCCGCCGCCCGAGCATCCGGCGTGGGCTTTTCTCGCCGAGCAAGGGATCGCGAGCGGCGCCGAGATCATGCTCCGCCGCGTCCTCTCGCGCGAGGGCCGCTCGCGCGCCTTCATCGACGATCAGCCGGTCGCGGTCGGCGTCTTGCGCGGCCTCGGCGCGCTGCTGGTCGAGGTCCAGGGCCAGCATGAGCAGATGGCGCTCGCCGATCCCGCCGCCCACGCCGCCCTGCTCGATGAGTTTGGCGGCGCGCACGATCTTGCCGCGGCGGTCGCGGCCGGCTGGCGGCGCTGGCGCGCGGCTTTGGCGGCGCTCGAAGAGGTGAAAGCGGCGCAGGCGGCGGCGGCGCGGGATGCGGACTGGCTTGCCCATGCCGAGGCGGAACTCTCGGCACTCGCGCCGGGGCCGGATGAGGAGACGCATCTCGCCGGCGCGCGCCAGCGTCTGCAGCAAAAAACCCGCGAGGCCGAGGCCCTGGCGCAAGCGCTCGCTGACCTTGCGCCGCGCGATCGCCGGCATGGGGGGCCGGCGGCGACGCTGCGCGCGTGCGCCCGCTTGATCGAGCGCGCGACACCGCGCCGCGCGCCGGAGGAGACGCCCGATGCCACCGAGGCCGCCGTCGCTGGCCTACGGGCCGAGCTGCTCGCGGCGATCGGCCGCGCCGAGGATGCGCTGGCGGAGGCGGAGCGGCTTTTGGAAACGGCGCTGACGACGCTCGCCATCGATCCGCAGCACTTGGAAACCGCCGAGGAGCGGCTGTTCGCGCTGCGTGCCGCGGCGCGCAAATATCAGGTGCCGGTCGCCGAACTCCCCGCGTTGCTCGACGATCTCCGCCGCCGCCGCGCCATGCTCGACGAGGGCGCGGCGCGTCTTGAGGCGCGGGCGGCCGAGGCCTCCTCGGCGCGGGTCGCCTATCTCGAGGCGGCGGCGCGGCTTGCGGCGCGCCGGGCGGAGGCGGCGGGGCGGCTGGAACGGGCGATCATGCGCGAACTCGCGCCGCTCAAATTCGCCGCCGCCCGCGTCAAGGTCGAGATCACCCCGCTCGACGAAGCGGCGTTTGGCGCCTTTGGCACGGAGACGGTTCGGTTCCTGATCGCAACCAACCCCGGCGAGGCGCCGGGGCCGCTCGGCCGCATCGCCTCGGGCGGCGAATTGTCGCGACTGATGCTGGCTTTGAAAGTGGTGCTGGCGCGGTTTTCCCCGGCGCAGACGCTGATTTTCGACGAGGTCGATGCCGGGATCGGCGGCGCGACGGCGGCCGCCGTCGGCGAGCGCCTGGCCCGCGTCGCGGATGGGCGGCAAGTCCTGGTGGTGACGCACAGCCCGCAGGTCGCAGCGCGCGGGACGCGGCATTTGCGGGTGGCGAAGACGCTCAAGGGCGGCCGCGCGAGCACGCTGATCGAGCCGCTCACCGGCCGCGCTCGGCGCGAGGAAATTGCCCGCATGCTGGCCGGTGAAACCATCACCGAGGCCGCCCGCGCCGCCGCCGACGACCTCCTGGGCGCGGCATGAAAGCGCGCCCGCCGGTCGAGACGCTGTCACGCACCGAGGCCGCGGCGGAACTCGCCGATCTCGCGGCCGAGATCGCGCGGCTCGATGCCGCCTATTACCGCGACGATGCGCCCGAGGTGACGGACGCCGAGTACGACGCGCTGCGCGCGCGCAACGCCGCGCTCGAGGCGCGCTTTCCCGATCTCATTCGCGCCGATAGCCCCGCCCGCCGGCTTGGCGCGGCCCCGGCTGCGGGATTCGCTAAGCGTCGGCATCTGCAGCCGATGCTCTCGCTCGGCAATGTCTTCTCAGACGCCGAGTTCGCCGAATTCTGCGCCCGCGTGCGCCGCTTTCTCGGCCTCGCCGAAGACGCAGCCCTCGCCTTCGTCGGCGAACCGAAGATCGACGGGCTTTCGATTTCGCTGACCTACGAGCATGGCAGGCTGGTCCACGGCGCGACCCGCGGCGATGGTATCGTGGGCGAGGACGTCACCGCCAATCTCCAGACGCTCGCGAGCATTCCGCCGCGATTGGCGGGGGCGGCGCCGGCGCTGATCGAGATTCGCGGCGAGGTGTTCATGACCAAGGCGGATTTTCTCGCGCTGAACGCCGAGCAAGCGCGCGAGGGGCGCAAACCCTTCGCCAATCCGCGCAACGCGGCGGCGGGATCGCTCCGCCAGCTCGACGCGCGCATCACCGCCGGGCGCAAACTCTCTTTTTTCGCCTACGCGATGGGCGAGGCCAGCGAAAGCGTCGCCGAAACCCATAGCGGCTATCTCGATCGTTTGCGCGCCTGGGGCTTTGCCGTCAATCCGCTGTCGCGCGTGCTCGCGGGCGAGGCGCAAGCCTGCGCGTTTCAAGCCGAGATGGCGGCGCTGCGCGCCGGGCTCGATTATGACATCGATGGCGTGGTCTATAAGATCGACGATCTTGCCTGGCAGCGCCGGCTGGGCTTCGCCGGGCGCGATCCGCGCTGGGCGATCGCTTGGAAATTCCCTGCCGAGCGCGCCGAAACCCGGCTTGAGGCGATTCGCATCCAGGTCGGGCGCACCGGCGCGCTGACGCCGGTCGCGCAGCTGCAGCCGGTCAATGTCGGGGGCGTTCTCGTCACCCGCGCGAGCCTGCACAACGAGGACGAGATCGCGCGCAAGGACATCCGCATCGGTGATACCGTGGTGATCGAGCGAGCCGGCGACGTCATCCCGCAGATCATCGCCGTGGTGCTCGCAAAGCGCCCGCCGGCGGCAGCGCCATTCCCGTTCCCGACGCATTGCCCGGCCTGCGGCAGTCTTGCCGTGCGGGTCGCGGGTGAGGTGGTGCGGCGTTGCACCGGCGGGCTGGTTTGCCCCGCGCAAGCGGTCGAGCGGCTGGTGCATTTTTGCGCCCGCGGCGCCTTCGATATCGAGGGGATGGGGGAAAAAACCGTCGCCGAATTCTACGCGGACGGGCTGATCCGCGGGCCGGCCGATATTTTCCGCCTGGCGGCGCACGAGGCCGAGATCGCGGCGCGGGAGGGCTGGGGCGAGGTTTCGGCGCGGAAATTGATCGCGGCGATCGCGGCGCGGCGGCGCATTCCGCTGGAGCGCTTCATTTTCGCGCTCGGTATTCGTCGCGTCGGTGAGACCACAGCGAAGCTCCTCGCCCGCCATTACGGCAGTTTCGCGCACTGGCGGGCGGAAATGCAGGCGGCGCAGGTGGTGGGCTCGGAGGCTCGCAGCACGTTGGGCAATATTCTCGGCATCGGCCCGGCGATCGCCGAGGAACTGGTCGATTTCTTCGCGGAAGCGCGCAACCGCGCGGTGCTCGATGATCTCGCATCCCTACTCGACATCGAGGACGTCGACTCCCATGGCGCGGCGTCCTCGCCGATTGCCGGCAAGGTGATGGTCTTCACCGGCACCCTCACCACGATGAGCCGTGCCGAGGCCAAGGCGCGCGCCGAAGCCCTTGGCGCGCGGGTGACGGACAGTGTTTCGCGCCGCACCGATTATGTCGTGCTCGGCGCCGAAGCGGGCTCGAAAGCCCGCCGTGCCGCCGAACTCGGCGTTGCAACCCTGAGCGAAGAGGAATGGCGCCGGCTCGCCGGGCTCGAGTCGGTCGACGCGCGCGACGCCCTCGACAATGCGGGAAGCGACCATGAGCCGGCCCCTCTCGCGAGGACCCACGACCGCAAAAACGCGTGACCCGGCGGGAACCCTCGCGGGTAAGGCGATGGCCTACTCGGCGGCGTCGAGCAGGCTCTCCTTGCCGCTATGGATCGCCTCCATCGCCTTCTCGACATGGTTGCTGAAGACATATTGCGCCGGGCGCTGGCGATCGAGCGGAATTTCCGGCGCCATGGGCCCCTCGGTGCGCGGCCCGCGCAGCGCGACGGCGGCGACCTTCAGGGGATGGCGCACGGCATCCATCACCGCGGTCGCCTCATAGCCGGAATGGACCATGCAGTCGGCGCATTTTTCGTATTGGCCGGTGCCGTAGCTGTCCCAATCCGTCGTCTCCATCAATTCCTTGAAGCTTTTGGCATAGCCCTCGCCGAGCAGATAGCACGGCCGCTGCCAGCCGAAGACGTTGCGCGTCGGCTTGCCCCACGGCGTGCACCGGTAAGTCTGATTGCCGGCCAGGAAATCAAGGAACAGCGAGGATTGATTGAACTTCCATTTCTTGCCCTTGCCGCGCGCGAAAATGCCGCGAAACAGCTCTTTCGCTTTCTGGCGATTGAGGAAATGTTGCTGGTCTGGGGCGCGCTCATAGGCATAGCCTGGGGAAATCATCACGCCATCGACGCCAACCTTGGTCACGTCGTCGAGAAAGGCCGCGACCCGGGCGGGATCGGCGCCATCAAACAGCGTCGTATTGATGCATACCCGAAAGCCGCGCGCCTTGGCGGCGCGGATGGCCGCGACGGCGCGCTCGAAAACGCCCTCCTGGCTGACCGCGTGATCATGCATCGCGCGGTCGCCATCGAGATGCACATCCCAGGCGAAATTACGGTGTGGCTTGAAGAGATCGAGCTTTTTCTCGAGCAGTAGGGCGTTGGTGCAGAGATAGACGAACTTGCCGCGCGCCAACAAGCCCTCGACGATCTCGGGCATTTCCTTGTGCAGCAAAGGCTCGCCGCCGGCGATCGCGACCACCGGGGCGCCGCATTCATCGGCCGCCGCGAGACAGTCAGCGACCGAGAGCCGCTGATTGAGGATCGGCGCCGGATAATCGATCTTGCCACAGCCCGCGCAGGCGAGATTGCAGCGAAACAACGGCTCCAGCATCAGAACCAGCGGATAGCGCTTGCGCCCGGCGAAGTGTTGTTTGACGACATAAGCGCCGACACGGATCATCTGGTTCAAGGGGACGGGCATATTATCGGCCTTTCAGAAAGAGGAGGCTTCGGCGGGCTCGCTGTCGGCGAGCTCGGGCGGGAAACGAAAGCGCACGTTTTCCGCAACCCCTTCGAGCGTGGTAACTTCAATGGCGCCGAAGCGGCGCAACCCTTCGATTACTTCCTGGACCAGGGTTTCCGGGGCGGAGGCGCCGGCGGTAAGCCCGACCGAGGCGATGCCCGCGAACCAGTCCGGGCGCAAGGCGCTGGCATCGTCGATCAGATAGCTCGGCTTGCCGAGTTCGGCGCCGATTTCGCGCAGACGATTGGAGTTGGAGCTATTCTGGCTGCCGACGACGAGGATGACATCGACCGCCTTGGCGAGTTCGTGAACGGCGGTCTGGCGATTCTGCGTCGCATAGCAGATATCGCGCACGTCCGGGCCCCTGATCGCCGGGAACCGCTCGGTGAGGGCGGCGATGATCTGGCGGGTATCATCCACCGAGAGGGTGGTTTGGGTGATATAGGCGAGTTTCTCGGGATCGGCGACGGTGAGCGCGGCGACATCGGCGACGGTCTGCACGAGATGGACCTTGCCGGGGATCTGGCCGATCGTCCCTTCCACCTCGGCATGGCCGGCATGCCCGATGAGCACGATCTCGCGCCCGGCGGCGGCATAGCGGCGCCCCTCATTATGCACTTTGGCGACGAGCGGGCAGGTCGCGTCGATCACCGCGAGGCCGCGGCGGGAGGCGGTCTCCTCGACCACGCGGGCAACGCCATGGGCGCTGAAAATGGTGGTCGCGCCGGTCGGGATCTCGTCGAGTTCATCGACGAAAATGGCGCCGCGGGTGCGCAGATCCTCGACCACATGGCGGTTATGGACGATTTCGTGGCGGACATAGATCGGTGGGCCATATTTCACGAGCGCCCGCTCGACGATCTCGATGGCCCGCTCGACGCCGGCACAGAAGCCGCGAGGCTGGGCCAGGACGACACGTAACATTCGCTCGCTCCCGCAAAAATCTATACCCGATGAAAGACAAGACACTGGCCGGCGCGACGAAACCATGAGGCTCCCTCGTGCCTCACGAATTCCACGATCAAGAGGGGTATATGGTATCGCGGCGTCACTCGGCAATGCCTATCAACCACCGGCACAAAGCCCGCGCGGCGATCATTCACCCCCGGGTTTCATGTCTGGGCTTGACTTGCGGCGCGCAAAAGAAAATCTCTAGGCTGGAGTGATGTTGAGGTCCCCCCGCCCGAGTCCCGCCGCGCCACCCGAGCGCGCGGTGGGCGGTGAGGGGACGGAGCAAGCCTTATGATCTGGACGAAGGCGGCGGCCGCGCCGGCCGTGCCGGTTCCGTGTGGCGTGACCGGTCTGGTGGCGCCGAGAGAGACGACAAAAAGAGGTGATCGATGGTTAGGCCCCGGACGCCGACTCTGGATCGCGTGGATGAGCCGCGCGATCTGCGCAATTTCTCCATCGATCAACTGCGTGATCTTGCGAGCGAACTCCGTGCCGAGCTGGTGGATGCGGTCTCGGTCACGGGCGGGCATCTCGGCGCCTCGCTTGGCGTCGTCGAGCTGACGGTCGCGCTGCACGCGGTGTTCGAGACGCCGCATGATCGGCTGATCTGGGATGTCGGGCACCAAGCCTATCCGCACAAAATTTTGACCGGCCGGCGCGGGCGCATCCGCACGCTGCGCCAGGGCGGCGGGCTTTCCGGCTTCACCCGCCGCTCAGAAAGCGTCTATGACCCGTTCGGCGCCGCCCATTCCTCGACCTCGATTTCCGCCGGCCTCGGCATGGCCGTCGCGCGCGACCTCAAGGGCGAGGACCGGCACGTCGTCTGTGTCATCGGCGATGGCGCGATGAGCGCCGGCATGGCCTATGAGGCGATGAACAATGCCGGGGCGCTGCGCTCGCGCCTGATCGTTGTGCTCAACGATAACGACATGTCGATCGCGCCGCCGGTCGGCGCCATGAGCGCCTATCTCTCGCGCCTGATCTCGTCCCGCCGTTTCCTTTCGCTGCGCGAGCTGGCGGCGCGCATGGCGCGGCATTTCCCGCGCGGCATCGAGCGCACCGCGCGTCGCGCCGAGGAATTCGCCCGCGGCATCCTCACCGGCGGCACCTTGTTCGAGGAGATGGGCTTTTATTACGTCGGCCCGGTGGATGGGCATAATCTCGACCATCTCTTGCCGGTTCTGCGCAATCTCCGCGACGCCGAGGAGAGCGGGCCGATCCTGCTGCACGTCGTCACGCAAAAAGGTAAGGGCTATGCGCCGGCGGAAGCGGCGCCGGACAAGTATCATGGCGTCGCCAAATTCGACGTCATCACCGGCGAACAGGCGAAGGCGCCGGCGGGCCCGCCCTCCTATACCAAAGTCTTCGCCGACGCCCTAATCCAGGAGGCGGAGAAAGACCCGCGCATCGTTGCGATCACCGCGGCGATGCCGTCTGGCACCGGCCTTGACCGTTTCGCCAAACGCTTCCCCGAGCGCTGCTTTGATGTCGGCATCGCCGAGCAGCATGCGGTGACCTTCGCCGCCGGCCTCGCCGCCGAGGGCATGGCGCCGTTTTGCGCCATCTATTCGACCTTCCTGCAGCGCGCCTATGACCAGGTGGTGCATGACGTTGCCATCCAGTCTTTGCCGGTGCGCTTTGCCATCGACCGCGCTGGCCTGGTCGGCGCCGATGGGGCGACCCATGCCGGGAGCTTCGACCTCGCCTATCTCGGCTGCCTGCCGGGGATGGTGCTGATGGCACCGGCCGATGAGGCGGAGCTGGTGCACATGGTGGCGACCGCGACCGCGATCGGCGATCGCCCCTCTGCTTTCCGCTATCCGCGTGGCGAGGGGTTCGGCGTCGCGCTGCCCGAGATGGGGGTGCCGCTTGCGCTCGGGCGCGGGCGGGTGCTGCGCGAGGGCGGCAAGGTCGCCCTGCTCTCGCTCGGCACGCGGCTCCCCGAGGCGCTGGCGGCGGCCGATGATCTCGCCGCGCGCGGGCTTTCGGCGACGGTTGCCGATGCCCGCTTCGCCAAGCCGATCGACGCCGAGCTTATCGAACGTTTGGCCCGCGAGCATGAGGTGATGGTGGTGATCGAGGAAGGCGCGATCGGCGGTTTCGCGTCGCAGGTGATGCAGCATCTGGCGCGCAAGGGCCTGCTCGATGGCGGGCTCAAATTCCGTCCGCTGACGTTGCCCGATATTTTCATTGACCATGACAGCCCGCGTGCCCAAATCGAGGTGGCCGGTCTCGATACCGCCCATATCGTGCAGACGGTGCTGGGGGCGCTTGGGGCCGCGCGTCCAAAAATCGTTCCCGTTCGTTCATGAGATAATTCCGATGCCAAATTCTTTACCCCGTCGGGCCCTGATCCGGGGTTTGCTGGCCGCCGCCGCGATCCCGCTCGCCGCCCGGCAATCGCTGGCGGCGGTACCCGATGCCGCGGTACCCGAAGCTGCTGGGCCCGATGCCGCGGCGCCGATCGTTGCGCTTAATGACGCCCTCAGCGCGATCATGAAAGCAGGCACAGCAACGCCGTTTCCGGAGCGCTATCAGAGTCTCGCGCCGGTGGTCGCGCGCAGTTTCGATCTTGAAGGGATTCTCCGTCTCGTCGTTGGGCCACGTTGGACGGATATGCCGCGCGAGATGCAGACGGCGTTGCTTGGCGAATTCCACCGCTTCACGGTGGCGAGCTATGTTGCCAATTTCGATGACGATCAAAGCGCGCGGCTCGAAATTCTGCCCGCGACCCGCTCGATTGGCGGCGATATCGTGGTCGAGACCCGGATCGTTTCTCCGAAAGCCGATCCGGTGCGGCTCGATTACGTGATGCATCAGACTGACGGCCAGTGGCAGGCGAGGGATGTGCTGCTTGACGGGACGATCAGCCGGGTTGCGGTGCAGCGCTCCGATTTCCGCCATATCCTCGAAAAGGGCGGGCCGCCGGCCCTTATCGCCAGCCTGCGAAAGAAGGTTTCAGCGCTCTCTGGCGGCACGCTGAGCTAGGCACGCCGTTCATGGATATCCCACCGGCCGATGCGCTGCCTCTGATCGATCTTGCCATTTTCGCGCATGGGCTGCGCGGCGTCGCCTCCGGGCTGGCGTTGGTCGCGGTGGCGCTCGCGGCGTTCGGCGTGCTGCAAGGCATGCTTGGCCTTGCCCTCCTCGCGCGCTTTCTGCGCCGGGCGCGGCGCGCGCGCGCGCCGGCGCACATCAAGGCCTGCCCGCCGATCACCGTGCTCAAGCCCTTGCATGGCGACGAGCCGCTGCTTGAGGCGGCGTTGGCCTCGTTTTTCGCGCAAGACTATCCCGCGTTTCAGCTCGTGTTCGGCGTGCAACGCCCGGATGACCCGGCGATCGCCGTGGTCGAGCGTTTGCGCGCGCGCTTTCCGGCCTGCGATGCGAGCCTCGTGATCGATGGCACGCAGCACGGCGCTAACCGGAAGGTCAGTAATCTCATCAATATGATGGCGAACGCCCGCCACGATATTCTGGTGGTCGCCGATTCCGATATCCACGCCGCGCCCGACTATCTCCGGGCGGTTCAGGCGTCGCTGGCTATGCCGGGGACGGGGATGGTGACGACGCTTTACACCGGCTTGCCCGCCGATCATTCGCTTGCCGCGCGTCTCGGTGCGAGCCAGATCAACCACGCGTTCATTCCCGGCGTTTTGATCGGGCGCGCGCTTGGCCGCGAGGATGGGCTCGGCGCGACGATGGCGCTGACCCGCGCGACGCTCGAGCGCGTCGGCGGCTTTGCCGCGCTCGCCAATCACATCGCCGATGATGCCGTGCTCGCCGCCAAGGTGAGGAAGCTCGGGTACGCGGTGCGGCTCGCGCCGACGATTCCGGCGACCACCGTTGCCGAGCACCGGTTTGGCGATCTCTGCCGGCGGGAGTTGCGCTGGGCGCGGGTCAATCGTTCGCTCGCCCCGCTCGGCTATGGGGCGTCCGTGGTGCAGTATCCGCTCGCCTTCGCCCTCGTGACCCTGGCCTTGGCCCCGGGCGCGGCGGCCGCGTGGGGATGGCTTGCGTTCTGCTGGCTGTTGCGTGGCGCGACCGCCCGGGGCATTGATCGCGCGCTGGCGCTGGCGCCGCGCGCGCCGCTCGCGTTGCTGCCGCTGCGTGACCTGCTCTCGGTGGTCGCCGTGATGATGAGTTTCGCCGGCGACAAGGTTTATTGGCGAGGCCAGGTGGTGGTGGTCGAGCCGCCGCCGCTGTTGCCGAAACTGTGACGAAGGATTTCGTGTCGATGAAAAAGACCCTGTTTTTGCATCCGCCTTCCTTCGATGGCTTCGATGGCGGCGCCGGCTCGCGCTATCAGGCGCGGCGCGAAATCCGCTCGTTCTGGTTCCCGACCTGGCTCGCCCAGCCGGCGGCGCTGGTCCCTGAAAGCCGGCTGATCGACGCGCCGCCAGCCGGGATCGGCCTCGATGCCGTGCTGCGCGCCGCCGGCGATTACGAGCAGGTGGTGATGCACACCTCGTCGCCGTCATTCGCCTCCGATGCCAAGGTTGCCGCGGCCCTGAAAGACGCCCATCCCCATCTCTCGATCGGCTTCGTCGGCGCCAAGGTCGCGGTGCAGCCGGAAGAGAGTTTGCGCGATGCGCTGGCGGTGGATTGGGTTGCGCGCAACGAGTTCGATTTCACCGTGAAAGAGGTCGCCGAGGGGCGCGCCTTCGATGCCATCGACGGGTTAAGCTTTCGTGATAGCGCTGGCCGCATCGTCCATAACCGTGACCGCGCCATTCTCGAAGACATGGACCGGCTGCCCTTCGTCACCGAGGTTTACAAGCGTGACTTGCGGATCGAGGATTACTTCATCGGCTATCTGAAGCATCCCTACATTTCGCTTTATACCGGGCGCGGTTGCAAATCGCGCTGCACCTTCTGCCTCTGGCCGCAGACCGTTGGCGGGCATCGCTATCGGGTGCGCAGCACCGCGCATGTGATCGAGGAAATTCGCCTCGCCAAATCCTATTTTCCGCAGGTCCGCGAGTTCTTTTTCGACGACGACACCTTCACCGACAATCTGCCGCGTGCGGAAGCGATCGCGCGCGAATTGGGCAAGCTCGGCGTCACCTGGTCGTGCAACGCCAAGGCCAATGTGCCGCGCGAGACCCTGAAAGTGCTCAGGGATAACGGCCTTCGCCTGCTGCTCGTCGGCTATGAGAGCGGCAACCAGCAGATTCTGCACAATATCAAGAAGGGCATGCGGATCGAGGTTGCCAAGCGCTTCTCGCGCGATTGCCGCGAACTCGGCATCACCATCCACGGCACGTTCATCCTTGGTCTTCCTGGGGAGACCAAGGAGACCATCGAGGAGACCGTTCGTTTCGCTCTCGAGGTCAATCCACACACCTTGCAGGTCTCGCTCGCGGCGCCCTATCCCGGCACCGAGCTTTATGCCCAAGCGGTGGAAAATGGCTGGCTCGATACCGCCCATGCCGAGCTAGTGGATGAACATGGCATCCAGATCGCACCGCTCCATTATCCGCATCTCTCGCACACCGAGATGTTCGACAATGTCGAGGCGTTCTATCGCCGCTTTTATTTCCGCGCCCCGAAAATCGCCGCGATCGTCGGCGAGATGCTGACCAGCCCGCAGATGATGATGCGCCGGCTGCGCGAAGGACGTGAATTCTTCCAGTTCCTACGCGAAAGGCGGGCGCAGAAAGCGGCATGAGGCTGGTGCCAGCAGTGCGAGGGTGCAAACGGTGCCACCCAAAGAAAGCGGAGGAAAAGTCTTTTTGCTTCTTTTTCTTCAGAAAAAGAAGACTTTCCTGATATACGTCCTTTCATGACCATCGCGGATCTCTTCTGGATTTTTTTCATTGTCAGCGCGCTGCAGCCGCTGCTCCGTCAACGCCTGCTGGAACGCCTTCGCGCGCGCAAGCTCGGGCAGATTGAGCGCCGGCGCGGCTCGCGGGTGATCGCCCTCGTCCATCGCCAGGAAACCATGCGCCTGCTCGGCTTCCCGCTCATGCGCTACATCGATATCCACGATTCCGAGGAGGTTTTGCGGGCGATCCATATGACCGGCGATGAGGTGCCGCTCGACATCATCCTGCACACGCCGGGCGGGTTGGTGCTGGCGGCGGTGCAGATCGCGCGGGCGATCCGCGACCGCCGCGGGCCGGTGACCGTCTTCGTGCCCCATTATGCGATGTCCGGCGGCACGCTGATCGCGCTCGCCGCTGACGCCATCGTGATGTGTCGCCATTCGGTGCTCGGCCCGATTGATCCCCAGCTCGGCAAGTTTCCCGCAGCTTCCTTGCTCCGCGTCATCGAGCAGAAGCCGATCGCCGAGATCGACGATGAAACTCTGGTTCTCGCCGATGTCGGGCGCAAGGCGATCGCCCAGGTGAAAGCCACGGCCGAGGAGCTGCTCGCCCATCGCCTGCCGGCGGCGGACGCGAAGCGGATCGCCGAGACCCTTGCCACCGGCACTTGGACCCATGATTACCCGCTTTCCGCCGCGGAAGCGAAAGCGCTCGGTCTTTCGGTCAGCACCGATATGCCCGAGGATGTGCTGCAACTGATGGATCTCTACCCGCAGCCGATGCGCGCCCAGGGCGGCAATGTTGAGTATTTGCCGGTGCCACGACAAAAACCTTGAGCCGGCGGCGAACGTCGCAAGAGGGGAGGAAAAAAATGACATTGCGGCTGGAACGTCATTATGGCGACCGTGTCATGCGCTGTTTTGACCCGCGCCCGGAAAGCCTGGCCGCGCTGCTCAGGGGCGCGGTTGCGCGCAATCCGGAAGGCGAGGCGCTGATCGATGGCCCGACCCGGCTCACCTATCGCGCGCTTGCGGCGCGGGTCAGCGCGGTCGCGGCCGGGCTTGCGGCGCGCGGCGTCGGCGCCGGCGATCGGGTGGCGATGTTGCTCGGCAACCGCGCCGAGTTCGTCATTCTGCTATTCGCGATCACCCGGCTTGGCGCCATCGCGGTGCCGCTTTCGATCCGCGAGCAGCGCCCCGGCCTGCTCTATCTGCTCGGCCATTGCGGCGCCGTCTTGTGCGTGTTCGAGGATTTTCTCGAGCCCCTCCTGCCGGCGCCGGAGGCGGTGCCGGCGCTTCGTCACCGCCTGCCGGTGAGCGCCTTCGCCGATCTCGCCGGCCCCGACGCGATCGAGGTCGATGCGCCGGTCGGCGAAGAGGATGTCGCCTTGCTGCTGTATACCTCAGGCACCACCGGCCGGCCGAAAGGGGCGATGCTCACCCATCTCGGGCTCGTCCATTCGGTGCTGCATTGCATGATGGCGCTCGAACTCGGCGCCGGCGAGCGGGTCATGGCGGCGGTGCCGATGGCGCATGTCACCGGCATCGTGCCGGTGATCGCGACCACCATCCATGCCGCCGGCGCCCTTCTCGTGCTGCCCGAATTCAAGGCGCGTGCTTTTCTCGACCTCGCCGAGCGCGAGCGCCTGACCTACACCATCATCGTGCCGGCGATGTATGCGCTGTTGCTGCTCGAGCCCGATTTCGCCACCCGCGATCTCAGCGCCTGGCGCATCGGGGCGTTTGGTGGCGCGCCGATGCCGGAAGCGGTGATCGCGCGACTGGCGGCGACCCTGCCGCATCTTCGCCTGATCAACGGCTATGGCGCGACCGAGACCACGTCGCCGGCGACGTTTCTGCCGGCGCACGCGATCGCCGATCATGCCGCGAGCGTCGGCCTTTCCGTTCCCTGCGGCGAGATCGTGGTGATGGATGAGGCGGGGCGCGAAGTGCCGCGCGGCGAAATCGGTGAGATCTGGATCCGCGGCCCGATGGTGGTGCCGGGATATTGGCAGGACGAGGCGGCGACGGCGGAGAATTTCACTGCCGGCTTCTGGCATTCCGGCGATCTCGGGATGATCGATGCGGCGGGGTTCGTCTTCATCCGCGATCGTGGCAAGGACATGATCAACCGTGGCGGCCACAAGGTGTTTTCGGTCGAGGTGGAAAACGCCCTCGTCGCTCATCCCGCGGTGATCGAAGCGGCGGCGGTGGCGCGACCCTGCCCGGTGCTCGGCGAGCGCGTTCATGCCTTCGTTCGCCTGCGCGACGATGTCGCTGCCAGCGCCGCCGATCTCATCGCCCATTGCGCCCCCTTGCTCGCCGATTACAAACGGCCCGAGAGCATCAGCTTCGTCGCCGAGCCCTTGCCGCGCAACGCCAATGGCAAGCTGCTCAAACGGGCGCTGCGCGAGGCGATTGCCAGACCACCTGCCGCTGGCTAAAGTTTTGTATCGAACAATTCCGGGAGGAAAAGAAACGTGAGCAAATTTCCCATCATGGCGGCGACCCTGGCGGCATCTCTCGGCATCGCGGCAGCGGCGCGGGCCGATGGTTTTACCCTCACGAGCCCCGATATCCCCGAAGGCGGAACGATCCAGAACGAGCAGGTGTTCAACAGCTTCGGCTGCACCGGCCAGAACATTTCGCCGCGCCTTGCCTGGTCGGGCGCGCCGGCCAACACCAAGAGCTACGCGCTTACCATTTACGACCCTGACGCGCCGACCGGGAGCGGCTTCTGGCACTGGGTGGTGTTCAACATCCCCGCCAAAACCACGCAGCTCGCCAAGAATGCTGGTGACGCGCATCACAACCGCTTGCCGCGCGGGGCCACCCAAAGCCGCACCGATTACGGCATCGCCGGCTATGGCGGCCCCTGCCCGCCGCCGGGCGACAAGCCGCATCATTACATCATCACGCTACACGCGCTCGATGTCGATAAATTGCCGCTGAACAAGGACACGACGGCGGCGGTGGTCGGTTTTAACCTGCATTTCCACACCATCGCCTCGGCAACCCTCACCGGGCTTTACGGGCGCTGATTTTTCCTCCGAGTCCGGGGAGAGTATCCCTGGACTCGCAGGGAGAATGTCTGCGGCGGCGAAAACATTAGCCCGGCGGTCTGGTGTCGGTAATTTCCAGAATGGCGAATAGCTTGGCCAGCGCCGTCGGCTTGTCGGTCTTGTCCAGCGCCGCGAGTTCCGCCGCGAGGCGATCGAGCGCCGCCTCGAAAATCTGCCGCTCGCTGAAGCTCTGATCCGGCTGGCCAGCATTGCGGCGCAAATCCCGCACCACTTCGGCCACCGCCAGAGGATCGCCGGAATTGATTTTCGCCTCATATTCCTGCGCCCGGCGCGACCACATCGTGCGCTTGATGCGCGCCCGCCCTTTGAGCATCGCCAAAGCTTCGTCGAACAGCTTGCGTGTCGCGAGCTTGCGCAGCCCGGCACTCCGCGCCTTCGCGACCGGCACGCGCAGCGTCATGCGGTTTTCCTCGAAGGTGATATGGATCAGCTCGAGCTTGTGCCCGGCGATCTCCTCGACCGCGATCCGCTCCACCTTGCCGACGCCATGGGTCGGGTAGACGACATGATCACCGGGGGCGAATTTCTCCGCCTTGGCCGGCGCGCGAACCGTCGGCAGCGGCTTGCCGCCGCCATCGTGTCGCGGCGGCGGCGCTGATTTCACGGGTGTGGCCTTGGCGTGCGCCGTCTCCGCCTCATGCGCCACCAAGTCGACGCTATCGAGAGAAGCAGCCATCGCTGCAGCAGGTTTCATTCACGCAACCTCTTCATTGTGGGGACGCCAGCGCGCGACGGCCAAACCGCACCGCCGCACCCCCGCCGACGCCCAATCATCGGACCACGCCATCCCACCCCCCTCTCTTTGCGACGGGGGCAAAAAAACCTGATCCCTACCGTGATACCCTTGAACGCCCGATGAACACACCCGGATCAGAGGCCCCTCGATCGGTGCATGCCAAACCGTGGCCGTGGCATGGCAACCTCACCCCGGGAAAGCGATCACCGCGGACATTCCTGGCAACAAGGTGACAGCTTAGCACAAATCGCGCCGGCGGTCACGCCCCGCGCAGCGTGCTTAGCAAGGTCAGGGCTGGCCGGGCTCGGGAGAGAATAGCTCGGCTTTGCCGGGCTTGTCCTTCCACTCATCGGCATCCTCAGGGGGGGTGCCTTTGCGGGTGATGTTCGGCCATTGTCCGGCATAGGTGCGATTGGTCTCGAGCCACGCATTGGCGCGATCGTCGCTGTCGGGAACGATCGCCTCGGCCGGGCATTCCGGCTCGCAAACCCCGCAATCGATGCATTCGTCAGGATGAATGACCAGCATATTCGCGCCGACATAAAAACAATCGACCGGGCAGACTTCCACACAGTCCATAAATTTGCAGCGAATGCAGTTTTCCGTGACCACGTAGGTCATCGCGTTCTCCTCGATCGATCGGCGGTTGCCACCCGCACGCAAGCAGGGTCAAGGCTCGCGATATGCCGCCTTATCCCGCTCGGCGCAAGAGAGTGGCGGCGCCGCGCCGATCTCGTCATAGAGCGCCCGTGCCGGCGCCGGCCCGAGCCGCCGCGCCGCGAAGGCGACCACCCGCAACACCCGAACCTCGTGCCCCGCGGCCAAGGTCAGCACATCTCCGATGCGCAGGCGAAAATCGGGTTTTTCCACGACCCGACGATTGACGCGGACCCATCCGTCTGCGACCAGCCGCGCGCAATCGCTGCGGCTGCGGCGCACGCGGGCGCAAAACAGCCATTTATCGAGCCGCTGCCAGGAAGGCGCGGCGGGATCAGCCATGGCGGAGCACGGCCAGCGCCGCGAACGGGCCAGCGGCGGGGCGCGGGCGCGCCGCTGGCCGCGGCGGGCGTGGCCTGCGGGCGGCGACGAGACTGGGGGCTGGCGGGCCGGCATGATCGGCCGGCAGGCTGGCCGCGGGGATGAGACGAAACCCGAGTGCTCGCACCACCGCCGGCAGCATCGCCGCCTTGACGCCGAGCCGGCCGGCAAGACCGGCGGGCAGCGGGCACCGCCCGCGCCGGGTTGCGCGATGGAGATCGGCGATGGCGGCCTCGGCGATATCGAGCCGCAGCAAAACCGGCCCCGCTGGCAGCCAGCCGAGAGCGAGCGAAAGCGCCTCCGGCCAGGGCGCCGGGGCCGCGATCGCAATCGCCCCCGGCGGCGGCAAAGGTGGCGTCGCGATCCCGCGCGCGAGCGCCAAAAGCTGCGCCCGGAGCGCCATCGCGCGCGGCTTCAGCATGGCCGGGAGCCACACCGCGAAACGCCCGGCGCAGACGCCATTGCGGGCGAGCCGTGCTCGCAGCGCGGCCGCTATCTCTCCCTCCGGCACCTGTTCGATCGGCACGATCCCGAGCCCCTCACCCAGGAGATGGGCGATGCCGCGGAGCATCGGCGCCTCGGCGGCGGCGGCGAGCGCGGGCAACGGCGCGAGATCGGCGGCGATCCGCCGCTCGATATAAAGGGCGGCGCGCTCGCGCACGCGAAGGGCGAGGCCGCCCGCGACGAAATCATTCTCGACCGCCATAACACGCGGCCGGGCGAGATTGGCCCCGGCGAGCAGCCGCGCCAGCGGCGCCCCTTCCCAGGTCACGTGATGATCGGCGGAAAGCGCAAAGGCGCTGTCGGGCAATGCCGCGAGACGTGCGACACGCCGGCCGATCTCGGTCGCGAGCGAACGCCGCGCGGCGCGCTCGACCAGCCGCCGTTGCTCGCCGAGGGCGCGCGGGTCGGGCACGAAGCTTAGCCCCGCCATGCGCCCGACCGCATGCCCCTCGACCACCACCTCGCCAGCCGCGGTCACCGCCGAGAGCAGGGCCTCACCGCCGCCGGCATCGAGCCGGCGCAACAGTTGCGTTGCCCGGCGGTCGACGAAGCGCGCCGTCAGCCGCTCATGCAACGCGTCCGAAAGCAGATCCTCGACCGCACGCGCACGCGCTTGCCAGTGCGCCGCATCGGCCAGCCAATCCGGGCGGGCCGCGACATAGGCCCAGATGCGGATGCCGGCGAGGCGCTGCATGAGGGTGTCGATATCCCCCTCGGGGCGGCTCAGCGCCTCGATTTGCCCGGCGATCCAAGCGGCCGGCAGGCGCTCGCCGCGCACCAGATGGGCAAACACGCGGGCCGCGAAGCGGGCATGGGTGTCATCGCCGAGCTTGCGAAAATCCGGGATCGATGCCGCCTCCCAGAGCAGGGCGACCCGTCCCGGCCGGTCGGCGAGGGCGCGCAATGCCGGGTCGCGCACCAGGGCAGCCAGCGTCGTGACATCGCTCGCCTCATGGCCGCGGGCAAGGCCGGGCCCCGGCGGCGGTGCTTGCAAGCTCGCCAAAAGCGCCGCCGGGCTGGTGAAATCGAGCGCGGTATTGCGCCAGTAAAGCTGCGCCAGCGGCTCGAACCGATGCCCCTCGATCGCCGTGACCAGCGCCTCGTCGAGCGGCGGGCAGCGGGCGGTGGTGCCGAAGCCGCCATCGCGCAGCCCGCGCCCGGCGCGCCCGGCGATCTGCGCCAATTCCGGCGCGCTGAGACGGCGCGGCCGGCTGCCATCGAATTTGCCGAGCCCGGCGAAGGCGACATGGTCGACATCCATGTTGAGCCCCATGCCGATCGCATCGGTTGCCACCAGGAAATCGACCTCGCGATTCTGATAGAGCGCGACCTGGGCATTGCGGGTGCGCGGCGCCATCCGCCCCATCACCACGGCGCAGCCGCCGCGCCGGCGGCGGATCGCTTCGGCGATGGCATAAACCTCCTCGGCGCTGAACGCGACGATGGCCGAGCGCGGCGCGAGATGGGAGAGCTTCACCGCCCCATCATAGAGGAGACGCGACAGACGCGGGCGGGTTTCGATCTCGGCTTCCGGCACCAGCCGGCGCACCAGCGGGCGGATGGTTTCGGCGCCGAGAAACATCGTCTCAACGAGACCACGCGCGGCGAGCAGGCGCGCGGTGAAGATATGGCCGCGATCGGGATCGGCGCAGAGCTGGATCTCGTCAACAGCGAGAAATTCGACCTTCCGGTCGAGCGGCATCGCTTCCACGGTGCAGGCAAACCACCGCGCGGCGGGCGGGACGATTTTTTCCTCGCCGGTGATCAGGGCGACGTGATTTGCCCCCTTGATCGCCACCATGCGCTCGTAATTCTCGCGCGCGAGCAGCCGAAGCGGAAAGCCGATGATGCCCGAGCCATGCGCGAGCATCCGCTCCATCGCCAAATGTGTCTTGCCCGTATTGGTCGGGCCAAGCACGCATTTCACGCGCGACGCAAAATCCGCCATCGCCCGAGTCAAAGCCACCGCGCCGCGAATTGCAAGCCCGCGCGCCGGCCGGCCCGCGCGCGGCGGCGGCGCCGGTGCGCGCTAGAGCGCGATCGGTTTAAGTCGATCACGCTCTACACCTATTTTGGTGAGCAAGTTGGCCGGTTTTGACTGAACAAGATGGTTCAATCAAAACCTGCCTTGCTCTAAGCGCAAGCCGCGATGGTCGAGCGCAGCAAGGGGTAGATTTCATTGCGCCAGCGCTTGCCGCTGAACACGCCATAATGGCCGATGCCGTGCTGCAGGTGATAGGTTTTGCGGCTGTCGGGAAGATTTTCGCAAAGCGTGAGCGCCGCCCGGGTCTGGCCGAGGCCGCAAATATCGTCGCGCTCCGCCTCGATCGCGAGAAGATGGGTGGTTTCGATCGCGGCGAGGTCGATTTTATGGCCATGCCAGGTGAGAAGCCCGCGCGGCAAATGGTGTTCCTGGAACACGTTGCGCACGGTTTCGAGATAGAATTCCGCCGGCAAATCCATGATCGCGAGATATTCGCTATAGAATTCGCGATGCGCCTCGGCCTTGGCGAGATCGCCGAGGGTGACGTTGCGCCATTGCCGCCAATGGGCGGTGACGTGGCGGTCGAAATTCATCGAAACGAAGGCCGAAAGCTGCACGAAGCCGGGATAGACGCGCCGCCCGGCGCCGCGATGGCGCCACGGGACGCGGGCGATAAGGTTCTGCTCGAACCAAGCGAGCGGGCGCGAGCGCGCGAGATCGTTGACCCTTGTCGGGTTGATACGGGTATCGATTGGTCCGGCCATCATCGTGAGCGATCGCGGCAACGCCGGATGCCGTTCCTCGGCCATCACCGCGACCGCGGCGAGCGCCGGCACGGCGGGCTGACAGACCGCGACGACATGCGCGCCAGGGCCGATCGCGATGAGAAAGTCGATGATATGATCGATGAAATCGGAAAGATCGAAGCCACCGGCGGCCACCGGCACGTCGCGCGCGTTGATCCAGTCGGTGATGAAGACATCGTGATCGGGGAGCAGGGTCTCGACGGTGTTGCGGAGCAGGGTCGCGAAATGGCCGGACATCGGCGCGATCAGCAGTACCCGCGGCTGGCTGCGGCCCATTTCCTTGCGAAAATGGAGCAGGGTCGCGAACGGCGTGCGGAGAATCTCCTCCTCGATGACGGTGACTTCCTCCCCCTCCATGATCGTCGAGACGATGTCGAAATGCGGCCGGGCGTGGGTGGTCTCGCTATGGCCGAGCACGTCGAGGGCGCCGGCGAGAACGCCGAGCGGCAAGGTCGCGGGTCCGATTCCGGCGAGCGGGCGCAAAAGCGTGCTGGCGCCACGCGAAAGCATGCGCCACGCCGCGAGGGTATCGGCGTGAAGATGGTAAAGCGGATACAAAAACGGATGAAACCCCTCCCCGAGCGGCCGCAGGACATGGGCATCGCGCAAATCTTTGTCCCAGGGGGCGAAATGGGCGGCCGAGGCGAAAATCTCATCCGGGGAGAAGAAGGCAAACATGGGTCGGCTTATCCTTGACATCTCGAGGACGGGAGCAGGCCGGGCGTAGCGACGAAACTCTGCCCGAGGCGAAGGCGCGCGGGAAGGGGAAAAATCCCAATCGCCTCAAAGACCCACCAGCCCGGCGGCGAAAGCCTGGGCATCGAAGGGGCGGAGATCGCCCGCCTGCTCGCCGACGCCGACCGCAAACACCGGCAAGCCAAAATTTTCCGCAAGCGCAACGACGACGCCGCCGCGCGCGCTGCCATCGAGCTTGGTGACGATCAGGCCGCTGACATCGACCATCTCCTTGAACACCCGCACCTGTTCGATGGCGTTCTGGCCGGTGGTGGCGTCAAGCACCAGCACCACGGCGTGCGGCGCGGTTTCGTCCTGCTTGCGCAAGACCCGGATGATTTTGCGCAATTCCTCCATCAGCGCCGATTTATTATGCAGCCGCCCGGCGGTATCGATCAGCAAGACGTCGCTTCCCTCGCGCTGCGCCCGGGTCAGGGCATCGAAGGCAAGACCGGCGGCATCGGCGTTCGCTGATCCTGCGATCACCGGCGCGCCGGTGCGTTCGCCCCAGATCTGCAACTGCTCGACGGCGGCGGCGCGGAATGTGTCGCCAGCGACCAGCATCGGCCGCAAGCCGCTCTCGCGCCAACTGAGCGCCAATTTGCCGATCGTCGTCGTTTTGCCGGTGCCGTTGACGCCGACCACCAGCACGACATAAGGGCGATGCTTGGGATCAGGCGCGAGCGGGCGCGCGATCGGGGCGAGGATGGCGGCGATTTCCTCCGCCAGCGCCGCTTTGATCTCGGCCTCAGTGATGTCTTTGCCGAAGCGGGTGCGGCGGAAGGCGGCGATCACCCGGCGCGCCGCTTGCGGCCCGAGATCGGCGGCGATCAGCAAATCCTCGAGCTCGGCCAGCGCCTCGTCATCGAGCTTGCGCCGCGTCAGCACCCCGGCGAGGCCGCCGGTGAGTTTTTGCGTGCTGCGCGCGAGGCCCTCCTTGAGGCGCGAGAAAAAACCGAGCGCCATCAGAGCGCCTCGGCCAGGAGATGGTCGCGGGCGGCGCCAGTGATCCGCGCCGAGAGCGTGACCCGTGGCGCGACCGGGCGATTGAGGCGGACGCGGGCGAAATGCTCGGACAGACCTTCGGTTTCGGTTTCCATCAAAACCCGCGCTGCGGTGCCGGTTTGGGCGGCGAGAAACTGCGCGAGGGCCACCTCACCCGCGGCGCGGAGCCGCGCTGCGCGTTCGCGCCGGACTGGCTTGGGCACCATCGGCATGCGTGAGGCGGGGGTGCCGGCGCGGGCGCTATAGGGAAAAACATGGAGGAACGGGATCGCCATCGCCTCGACGAACGCAAGGGTTTCGGCGAACAGGGCCTCGTCCTCGGTCGGAAAGCCGGCGATGAGATCGGCGCCGATCGCGATCCCAGGGCGGAGCGCGCGGGCGCGCGCGATCACCGCTTCGGCCCCGGCGCGCGAGTGGCGGCGCTTCATGCGTTTTAGGATCAGATCGCTCGCCGCTTGCAGCGAGAGATGGAGATGCGGCATCAGCCGCGGCTCCTCGGCGAGGAGGCGCCAGAGATCGTCATCGATCGCCGCCGGATCGAGCGAGGAAAGCCGCAGCCGCGGCAATTCCGGCACCAACGCGAGCAGCCGGTGCACCGCTTGGCCGAGGCTGGGCCGGCCCGGCAGATCGCCGCCGAAGCTCGCGAGATCGACCCCGGTCAAGACGATTTCCTGAAACCCCGCCGCGACCTGCGCCCGCGCTTGCGCGACCAGTTCGCCGAGGGCCACACTCCGGCTCGGCCCGCGGCCAAACGGGATGATGCAAAACGTGCAGCGATGATCGCAGCCCTGCTGCATCTGGAGGAAAGCGCGGGTGCGGCCGGCGAAATCGGTGATGAGGTGCGCTGCCGTCTCGCGCGCCGCCATGATGTCCGAGACCGCGCTCGGCGCCGCCTCGGCGAAGCTCTCCGGGCGCAGCTTTTCGAGATTGCCAAGCACCCGGGTCACGCCCGGTAGGGCAGACCAGGCGGCGGGATCGGTCTGCACCGCGCAGCCGGTGACGATGATGCGTGCGGCGGGCCGGGTGCGCGCCAGGCGCCGGATCGCTTGCCGCGCCTGGCGCTCGGCTTCGGCGGTGACGGCGCAGGTATTGACGATGATGGTATTTTCCAGCGCAGCACTATGGCCGCGCATCACCTCGCTCTCATAGGCATTGAGGCGACAGCCGAAGGTGACGATGTCGGCGCTCATGCGGCGGCGAGATCGATCGTGCCGTGGAAGGCGATGGCGGCGGGGCCGGTCATCAGCACGTGATCGTCGTCTTCGCGCCAGGTGATCTCGATCTCGCCGCCATCGAGGAGAAGCCCTGCCCGCCGCCCAACCAACCCTCGGCGATGGGCGTTGACCAGGGCGGCGCAGGCGCCCGAGCCACAGGCGAGCGTGCGCCCGGCGCCACGCTCCCAAACGATCAGGCGCAGGCGATCGGGCGCCAGGATTTCGGCAAAGCCGATATTGGCGCGCTCGGGAAACAGCGGATCATGCTCCAGCACCGGGCCGAGTTCGGCGATCGGGAGATGGTCCACCGCGCTCGCGAAAAACGTCGCGTGCGGGTTGCCCATGCTGCACGCGGCGGGATCGGCGAGCGGGCCGAGCGCGAGCGGAAGATGCAAGGTATCGAGCGGGCGGGCGAGCGGGATTTGGTCCCATTCCAGCGCCGGCCGACCCATATCGACGGTGATCCGGCCATCGGCCTCGCGCCGGGTCGGGAGATCGCCGGCCAGTGTGCGGATCAGCGGCGCCGGATTGCCGGTTTCGCGAAACAAAAGCTCAGCGACGCAGCGGGTCGCGTTGCCACAGGCGCCGGCCTCGCTGCCATCGGCATTGAGGATGCGCATGAAGAGATCGGCACCCGCGGCGCGATCGAGCAAGATGATCTGGTCGCAGCCGACGCCGCGATGGCGGTCGGCGATCCGCCGCGCCTCGCCTGGGCCAAGGGCACAAGCACGGGCGCGCCGGTCGATGACGACGAAATCATTCCCGAGCCCGTGCATTTTGAGGAAAGGCGTCTGCATCCCGGCTATATAGGCGCGAGCGGGGCCCGGCGGAAGGCGGGCGCGAGACAATGGCGGCGATGCTGCTCATTCGTTGGCTTCGGCGAATTCCGAGAGCAGCTCGTCGATCAACGAGGAATCGTTTTGCTCCATCACCCGCCGCGCGAAGCGGGCGCAGGCCTCAGCACTCACCGCCCGCACCGCCTGCTTGACGCGCGGCACGGCGCTCGAATTCATGCTGAAGCTGCGCAGACCGAGGCCGAGCAAAAGCGGCGTGAATTTCGGGTTCGCCGCCAGCTCGCCACAGACCGAAACCGGCCTGCGGAGCAATAAGGCCGCCTCGATCGCGAATTGCATCAGCCGCAGCACCGCCGGGTGCAGCGGATCATAGAGCGGCGCGACGATCGCCTCGCCGCGATCGACGGCGAGGGTGTACATGGTGAGGTCATTGCTGCCGATCGCAAAAAAATCCGCCTCCAGCGCCAACGCGTCCGCCGACAGCGCCGCCGCCGGGGTCTCGATCATGATACCGAACGGCGGCAACGGCTCGGGCAGCCGCTCGCCGCGCCGGCGCAGACGCCGCACCACGCGCTCGAACACCTCGCGGGCGGCGCGAAGCTCGGCGATCGTCGTCACCATCGGCAAAAGAATACGCACCGGCCCGGCCGTGGCGGCGCGCAGGATGGCGGCGAGTTGGGTTTCAAACAGGTCCGGCTGGCGCAGCAAAAGCCTGAGCCCACGCACCGAGAGCGCCGGGTTCTCGGGCGGCAGATCGGGCACCAGCCCCTCGGCGATCAGCGCGTCGATCTCCTTCTCGCCGCTCCAGTCGAGCACCCGGATGGTCACCGGATCCCCTCCCATCGCTTCGATGATGCCGCGATAGATCTCGGCTTGCTGGTCTTCGTTGGGCATGCGCTCGCGGTTCATGAATAGGAATTCCGAGCGCAAAAGCCCGATCCCGGCGGCGCCGGCCTGGGCGATCAGCGGCAATTCGGCGGGGAGTTCGAGATTGGCCTGGAGTTCCACCACTTGGTGATCGGTGGTGATGGCCGGCAGCCGCTTGAGCCGCGCCCATTGCTGGCGCTGGCGGGCAAAGCCGGTGACGGCGCGGCGCGCCTCGGCCAGCGTCGCCGGGGTCGGGTCGAGGATCACCTCGCCCTTGCCGCCATCGACGATCGCGAGCGTGCCCGGCGGCGCCGCAGCGGTCAGATCGGCAACACCGAGCACCGCCGGCACGCCGAGCGCCCGCAGCATGATCGCGGTGTGGCCATCCGAGCCGCCTTCGTCGGCCGCAACGCCGGCGAGACGCGCGGGATCGAGCAGCGCGACATCGGCGGGGCGGAGATATTCGCACACCAAGATCGCGCCCGCCGGCAAGGCGGCGAAACTGCGAAACGGCTGGCGGGTGAGATTGCGGATCAGGCGACGGCTGATCTCGCGCACCTCTTCGGCGTGGCGGCGCGCACTCGCGCGCTGCTCGCTCCCTTCGCTGCCCGCCTCGGCCATCGCCATGATCGCCGCCACCATCGCCTCACCGGTGTCGTGCACCGCGGTCTCGGCCGCGACCAGCCCTTCCTCGATACGCTGACGCATCGTTCTGGTCAGCCGCGAGGGGCCGAGCATCTGGAGATAGGCATCGATCAGCGGCGCGATTTCCGCCTGGCTCTCCTCGGGCAGCATGTCGAGGCGGGCGCGGAGTTTGACCAGCTGCTTCTTCGATTGCGTGATCGCGGCGTCCAACCGGCTGCGCTCGGCCTCGATGTCGGCGGCCTGGATCCGCCGCCGTGCCGGCTCGATTTCCGGCTCGACGGCGCCGAAGACCGGGCCGATCGCGACCCCTTCGGTAATGGCGATGCCGCGGAGCCGCCGCTCGGCGGGGGCGGTTTTGGCGCCCGCCGCTTTGCTCGCGCGCGAATTGGGCCGGCGCTTGGCTTTGGCCGGCGGCGCGGATGGCGGCACATGGGAACGGCCGGCGCCGGAGCTTGGCTTGGCGGGCGGGGGCGCGGAAGGGGGGTCAGTCCTGCTCATCAAATCCGGCTTCGATCAGGGCGGCCAAAGCGTCAAGCGCTTCTTTCGCGTCCCAACCCTCGGCGCGCAACTCGAGCGACGCGCCAATCCCGGCGCCGAGCATCATTAGCCCCATGATCGAGCGCGCCGACACCGCCTGGTCGTTCTTCACGACCTCGACCGAGGCACCGAAACGTTCGGCGAGGGTGACGAAGCGGGCAGCGGCGCGGGCATGGAGGCCGCGACGGTTGCGGATCGTGACGCTGCGGGCCAGCACCGGCGCCCCCGACGGCGTCTCATTTTTGCCGTCGCGCGCCGCGTCCTCGCGCGCGGGATCAGGGTCGTCAGCCGACGTGGTCATTGCCGTTGAGCGAGGCCGTGCCATGGCCATTGGGCGCGGCCGGGGCGGCCGGCGCCGGCACGGCGGCGGCCAGCGCGCTATGCGGCGCGGCCGTGATATATTTTCGGCCGGCTTCCTGGGCGCCGGCGACCAGCTCGGCGAGCGGCTTTTGGTCGCGGAATTGCGCGAGTTTCACCAGCATCGGCAGATTCATGCCGGAAAGCACCTCGAGATGCTGGCGGTCGAGCATCGAGAGGGCGAGGTTGCAGGGCGTCGAGCCGAACATGTCGGTCAGCATGACGACGCCGTCGCCCTGATCGACGCTTTCGATCGCGTGCCGGATATCGCCGCGACAATGCTCCATGTCATCGTCGGGGCCGATACAGATGGTCGCGACGTTTTTCTGCGGCCCGACCACGTGCTCCATGGCGGCGCGAAATTCCTCGGCCAGACGGCCATGCGTGACCAGCACCAAGCCGATCATAACACTCTACCCATGATCGCGTTCAGGCCTCCTGCGCCTGGAAAAATCGGCCCGTCCGGCCTTGCCGGCCGGGGGTCGGGTGGTCTGGCCATCATTGGTTTCGCTTCGCACCAACTCGCGGTGCGTGCGGGTGACGCGCCAACCCTGTTCACCAAGATAGGCGGCAAGTCTCTCGATTAGATGAACCGAGCGGTGCCGTCCACCCGTGCACCCGACGGCGATGGTCGCATACTTCTTTCCTTCCGCGACGAAGCGGGGCAACAGCAGCGCGAGCATCGCGTTCACCTGTTGCAGGAATGTGGCATGGTCGGGGTCGGCTTCAATATAGGCCCTGACCGCCGGGTCGAGCCCGGTGAGCGGGCGTAACGCCGGGTCGTAATGCGGATTGCGGAGAAACCGGGCATCGAACACGAGATCGGCCTCGCGCGGCAGGCCGGCGGGATAGGCGAAGGAAATCAGCGAAATCACCAGCCCGCGCTCGCCCTCTATGCCGGCGCCGAAACGTTCCTCGATCAAAGCGCGGAGGGCGCCGGGCGGGAGATCGCTGGTATCGATCAGCAAATCGGCGCGGGCGCGCAACGGTGCGAGAAGCGCGGTTTCGGCGGCGATGCCGTCGCTGACCCGGCCTTGCGGGGCAAGCGGATGGCGCCGGCGGGTTTCGGTATAGCGCCGGAGCAGGACGGCTTCTTCGGCGGTCGCGAACACCAACTCGACCCGCAGGGCAGGGTTGCGCTGGAGGATTGCCAGCACGCGCAAAACCGACGCCGCGCGAAAGCCGCTGGTGCGGGCATGGACGCCGATGGCGAGCGGGCGTTCGCCGCGCGCCACCAGATCGGCGAGCATCGGGAGCGGCGGATTATCCACCACCTCGTAGCCGAGATCCTCAAGCGTGTGCAGGATCGAGGATTTGCCCGCCCCGGAGAGGCCGCTGACCAGCACCACCCGGCGCGGCGCGGGCCGATCCCCGGCGGCGGCAAGCGAGGCGAGCGGCGGCGGGGGGGAAGCGGCGGGCGGGCTCATGGTGGCGCGGCGCCTTGTGCGGCGGCGGCGAAGGCGCCGGCGACGAACCCCACCCGCGCGCAAGCGGCCGCGAGCGCGAGGGCGACACGCTGTGCCGCCGAGGCGGCGCGCGCATCCAGCGTGATCCGCGGCAGGGCGAAACGGGGATCAACGGCCGGCGCCGGCAAGCGCTCGGGCACGCCGAGTTCGACGACCAGCGCGAGCGGCACCTCCGGCGTGTGGGCAAGCTGGGCGATGCCGAGACCACGGATTTCGATCAGCCCGGCCAATTCCGCCGGCGCGCGCGCGATCCCGGCGGCGATGTCCACCCGGTCATCGGCGACCAGCGCGAAGCCGCGGTCGATGAGGCGCAAGGCGAGGTCGGATTTGCCGGCGCCGCTCGGCCCAAGGAGCAGCACGCCGGCGCCATCCCGCGCCACACAACTGCCATGAATTTGTCCGACGAAGGCCATAGCCAAACAGTTTGGCGCTTTTTCGCGGCCGCGTGAAGCGACTTGCCGTTGCAGGCCGCGCCAGGCTATTTTCTCCCCAAGCGAAAAGGGGGTTGGGACTATGACCATGGCGCCGCCCGAGCTTGTGGCCCCCGTGCTGTTGGCGATCGACCCGCGTGGCGTCGCGACGGTGACGTTGAACCGCCCAGAACGCGGCAATGCCTATGACGAGGCTCTGCTCGCCGCGTTGATCGACGGGCTCGCCTCGCTCGCCGCCCGTCCCGATCTGCGCGCGGTGGTGATCCGCGGCGCTGGCAAACATTTTCAGGCCGGCGCCGATATCGACTGGCTAGCCCGCGCCAGCGCCTATCCGCCCGAACAGGCTTTCGCCGCCTCGATGGCGACGACGCGGGCGATGCAGATGTTGAACGAATTTCCCCACCCGACGCTGGCGGTGGTGCATGGCGCCTGTTTCGGCGGCGGTTGTGGCTTGGTCTGCTGCGTCGATGTCGCCTTGGCAACGGAAGCGGCGGTGTTTGGCCTGACCGAGGTCAGGGTCGGCGTCGCGCCGAGCCCGATCTCGACTCACATGGTCCACGCGATGGGGCTTCGCCACACCAGGCGCTATGCCCTGACCGGCGAGCGCTTCGACGCCGCGGAAGCGCTGCGCATCGGCCTCGTCCACGAAATCGTCGCGGACGCGGCGCTGGAAGCGCGTATCGAGACCATTCTGGACGCTATTCTGCTCGGCGCGCCGGGGGCGATCACGGCGACCAAACGCTCCTTCCTCGGCGCCAACGGCCTTACCCTCGATGCGCGCGCGATGGCGCTGCTTGCCCATGAAAGCTGGATGCAGCGCAATTCCGCCGAGGGGCGCGAGGGCACGGCGGCGTTCCGCGCCCGCCGCAAACCGGCCTGGTATCCCGGCGCGTGAGACGCTGGATCAGCCAGGGCAGCCAATTCGAAGCGGAATTCGGCTATGCCCGCGCCGTCGTCGATGGCGCATGGATCCATGTGTCCGGCACTACCGGCTTCGATTACGAAACGATGACCCTGCCCGAGGATGTCATCGGCCAGTGCCGGCAGGCTTTGGCCAATATCGCCGCCGCCCTGGCGCAAGCCGGCGCCAGTTGCGACGACGTCGTGCGGGTGCGTTATTATCTTCTCGATGCCGGCGAGTTTTCCGCCCTGGCCCCGCTTTTGCGTGCGCATTTCGCCGCGGCCCGCCCGGCCGCGACCATGCTCGTCGTTGCCGGCCTCATCGATCCGCGTCTGCGCATCGAGATCGAGGTCACCGCCCATCGCCCGGAAACCTTCGCGGCCTCTTAACATCGCCCCGCGAGGCGTGCAGAATTGCCCGGAAGGGTCCGGTCGTCGGACCAGGACGGGAGAAACACGCAATGTCCGAAACCATCCCGGTGAAACCGGAAATTGCCCGCGCGGCACATCTCGACGGAGAAGGCTATCGTGCCCATTACGCGCGCGCTGGCGCCGATCCCGATGCCTATTGGGCGGCGGAGGCGCGGCGGATCGCCTGGATCAAACCGCCGAGCAAGATCAAGAACACCAGTTTCACCGGCGATGTGTCCATCCGTTGGTTCGAGGACGGCGTGCTCAACGCCTCCGCCTGCTGCCTCGATGCCCATCTCGCGACCCGCGGCGACCAGACCGCGATCATTTGGGAGGGCGATGACCCCGCGCAATCACGCCGCATCACCTATCGCGCATTGCATGAAGAGGTCTGCCGCCTCGCCAACGTGCTGAAAGGGTTCGGGGTCAAGAAGGGCGACCGGGTCACGATCTATCTGCCGATGGTGATCGAGGCGGCCGTCGCGATGCTCGCCTGCGCCCGTATCGGCGCTATCCACTCGGTCGTCTTCGGCGGATTTTCGCCCGATAGCCTCGCCGGGCGCATCCAGGATTGCGCCTCGCGGGTTCTTATCACCGCCGATGAGGGGCGGCGCGGCGGGCGGCGCGTCGCGCTCAAGGCCCATGCCGATGCGGCGCTGAAAGCCTGCCCCGGCGTTGAGTGCGTCATCGTCGTTCCGGTCACCGGCGCTGCGGTGCCGATGGCGGCGGGACGCGACCACGCGTATCGCGATCTGCTCGCCAAGGCCTCGCCAGACTGCCCGCCCGAGCCGATGGCGGCGGAGGATCCGCTTTTCATCCTTTATACCTCGGGCAGCACCGGGCGGCCGAAAGGCGTGCTCCACACCACCGGCGGCTATATGGTGTGGGCGGCCTACACCCATGACCTGGTGTTCGATTATCGCCCCGGCGAAATCTATTGGTGCACCGCCGATATCGGCTGGGTGACCGGCCACACCTATATCCTCTATGGCCCGCTCGCCAATGGTGCGGTGACGCTGATGTTCGAGGGGGTGCCGAGTTATCCCGATGCCGGGCGGTTCTGGCAGATCGTCGACAAGCATCAGGTCAATATTTTCTACACCGCGCCGACCGCGATCCGCGCCCTGATGCGCGAGGGGGAAGCGCCGGTGCGGCGGGCTCAGCGCACCAGTTTGCGTATCCTCGGCAGCGTCGGCGAGCCGATCAACCCCGAGGCCTGGCTTTGGTATTACCGCGTCGTCGGCGAGGAACGCTGCCCGATCGTCGATACTTGGTGGCAGACCGAGACCGGCGGCATCCTGATCAGCCCGCTGCCCGGGGCGACACCGCTCAAGCCGGGCTCGGCAACGCTGCCGCTGCCTGGTGTCAGGCCGGTCCTGGTCAATAGCGCGGGGCAGGTGTTGGAGGGCGCGGCGGAGGGCAATCTCTGCCTTGCCGACAGTTGGCCCGGCCAGATGCGCACCGTCTATGGCGACCATGAACGCTTCGTGCAAACCTATTTCAGCACCTATCCCGGCTATTATTTCACCGGCGACGGGGCGCGGCGCGACGCCGACGGGTATTACTGGATCACCGGCCGTGTCGATGACGTGATCAACGTCTCCGGCCATCGCATGGGCACCGCTGAAGTCGAAAGCGCGCTCGTTGCGCATGCCCATGTCGCGGAAGCGGCCGTGGTCGGTTTTCCGCATGACATCAAGGGGCAGGGGATCTACGCCTATGTCACGCTGAAGGTCGGGGTTGAGCCGAGCGAGGCGTTACGGCGGGAGTTGATTGCCTGGGTGCGCCAGGAAATCGGCCCGATCGCGGCACCCGATGTGATCCAATGGGCGCCGGCCCTGCCCAAGACACGGAGCGGCAAGATCATGCGCCGGATTTTGCGCAAGATCGCCGCGAACGAGGTGAACGCGCTCGGCGATACCTCGACCCTGGCGGATCCGGCGGTGGTCGAGGATTTGGTGCGTGATCGGTCGGTCTGAGCGCGAACGCGTGGCGCAGCGGGCGAGCCGTGCCCTCGCCCTGTTCGCCGCGGCGTGGCTGGTCGGCGCCCAGACTCCGGCGCCAACGTCTCCGGCGCCAACGTCTCCGGCGCCAACGTCTCCGGCGCCATCATCCGCCGCGCCAACGTCCCCGGCGCCGGCCCCCGCCCCGCCAACGCCCAATAGTGTGGCGACCGTCCATCACCTGGCGCCTGGCGAGGCCGCCGGCGTCATCGGGGCTCCGGTGGTGAGCAGCAAAGGCGAGGCAATGGGTCGGATCGTCGATGTCGTCGTCGATCAGGCCGGCCATCCGCGCGCGGCGGTGATCGATTTTGGTGGCTTCCTCGGCATCGGCAACCGCAAAATCGCTGTCGATTGGAAAAGCCTGCATTTTTCTGCTGGCAAGCCCGATAGCCCGGTGATGTGCGACCTGACGCCGGACCAAATCAAGGCGACGCCGGAATACCACGAAAACGCGGACAAGCCGGCCTCGGTCGCGGCGCCGAGCCATCCCCCGCAAGCCGCCCCGACTGTCGAACCGCCGCCTTCGTGACCCATCCCGAGATGGCAGCGGCGCGCCCGTTTTCCCGCCATGGGGCCGCAGCACGCGGGCGCGCACTCGATCTGATCAATTTTCTCCAAGCGGCGGTGCAATCCGGCTTTGGCCCTTTCATCTCGGTCTATCTCACCGCCGCGCATTGGACGCAGAAGGATATCGGCTTCGCGCTCTCGGTCGGCACCATCGCGCTGATGGCAAGCCAGGTGCCGGCGGGGGCGCTGATCGATGCCATGCGCAGCCGGCGCTTTGCGCTGGCGCTGGCGACGGTCGGGCTGTTGCTGGGGGCGGCGATGATGGCGGTTGCGCCGACATTGCCGATGGTTTTGGCCTCGCAGATCCTGCACAGCTTCGCGACCAGCATGAGCGTGCCGGCGATCGCCGCGCTCAGCCTCGCCGTCGTTGGCCGGCGCGAGATCGGCGAGCGGATGGGGCGCAACGCCCGCTGGGGCTCGATCGGCAATGCCCTCGCGGCGGCGGCGATGGGCTGGATTGGCTACACCCTTTCCTATCGCGCGGTGTTCGTGCTTGCCGCCGTGCTTGCGGTGCCGGCGATTGCCGCCCTTCGCCTCTTGCCGCCGGCAACGCCACGCCATGAGCACCACGCCCATCGCGCCCAACGTCTGCCGCTTAGCACGCTGTTCCGCCATCGCGGATTGATCGTCTATGCCGGCTGCGCCCTCTTTTTTCAGCTCGCCAATGCCGCCATGCTGCCTCTGGTTGCGGCCGAGATGACCGAGCGGAGTGGCACCCGGGCGACCCTGATCATCGCGGTTGCGATCGTCGTGCCGCAAATCGTCGTCGCCGTGTTTTCGCCGCTGATTGGGCGGCTCGCCGGCGTCACCGGGCGCAGGATTCTGTTGGTGGTCGGGTTTCTCGCCTTGCCGGCACGCGCCCTCGCGTTCGCCGTGACCGCGACGCCGGCCCTAGTCTTGGTCCTGCAAGTCTTGGATGGCGTGGCGGGCGCGGTGTTTGGCGTGCTGACGCCGCTGATTGCCGCCGATATCAGCGGCGATTCGGGGCGGTTCAACCTTGCGATGGGGATCATCGGTCTTGCCGGCGGGATTGGCGCTGCGATTAGCACGACGTTGGCCGGGGTGATGAGCGACCAATGGGGCACCGCTTATGCGTTTTTCGGCCTTGCTGGCGCCGGCGCGGCGGCGACGCTGACGGCAGCCCTCGCGATGCCCGAGACCTCACCCAAGCCCAACCAATAAAAGTTTTTTGGTTCTTTTTTTCAAAAAAGAACATTCTTTCTTGCGCCCTTACTCCCTGACACTGCGCCCCGCGCGCTTTTTTCTTGCCTCTGGGCTTTCCAGCCCGACCGGGCCAGAATGGGCGCGACAATCTGCTGCGAAGGGAGAGGGTACATGTCGGGACGAAAGGTCATCATCACGTGCGCGGTTACCGGGGCGATCCACACGCCCTCGATGTCGCCGCATTTGCCGGTGACGCCGGACGAGATCGCGTCCGCCGCGATCGCCGCCGCCGAAGCCGGGGCCGCGATCGTTCATCTCCATGCCCGCGATCCCAAAACCGGCAAGCCTGACCAGAGCCCCGAAGCCTTCGCCGCTTTTTTGCCGCGGATCAAACAGGCGACCGATGCGGTGATCAATCTCACCAGCGGCGGCGCGCCCAACATGCTGATCAAGGAGCGCATCCAGCCCTCGTTGACTTTCAAGCCGGAGGTCGCCTCGCTCAACATGGGCTCGATGAATTTCGGGCTGTTTCCGATGCTCGAGCGGTTCAAGACGTTCAAGCATGACTGGGAGCGCCAGCATCTCGAAGGTTCGCGCGATCTGATCTTCCGCAACACCTTCGCCGATATCGAGTTCGCGCTCAAAAGCCTGTCCGAAAGCGGCACGCGATTCGAGTTCGAATGCTACGATGTCGGGCATCTCTACAATCTCGCGCATTTTCTCGACCGCAAGCTGGTGACGCCGCCCTTGTTCGTGCAAACCGTGTTCGGCATCTTGGGCGGCATCGGCCCGCACCCGGAAGACGTCATGCACATGAAGCGCACCGCCGACCGGCTGTTCGGGTCGCACTATCGTTGGTCGGTGCTCGGCGCCGGGCGCAACCAGTTGCCGATCGCGGCGATGGCGGCGGCGATGGGGGCGAATGTGCGCGTTGGGCTCGAGGATAGTCTCTGGATCGGCCCAGGCCAGCTCGCGGAAAGCAACGCCCAGCAGGTCAAACGGGCGCGCCAGATCCTCGAGGGGCTTGGCCTCGCGATCGCGACGCCGGCGGAAGCCCGGGAAATCCTCGCTCTCAAAGGCGGCGACAAAGTCGCGTTTTGAGGGGCGATGACGCGCGGCGCCCGGCGCCATGGATTGACGTTGGGGCGGCAACCGCGCACATCTCGCGGGCCAGACGGTCGGACGGCCGCCGGCGGTGACGCTGGAGGAAAGTCCGGGCTCCACGGGAATACGGTGCCGGCTAACGGCCGGCGGGGGCAACCCCAGGGAAAGTGCCACAGAAAGGAAACCGTCCGGCTTTGGCGTTCGCGCCCGCCGGACAAGGGTGAAAGGGTGCGGCAAGAGCGCACCGCGCCCGCGGCAACGCGGGTGGCAGGGTAAACCCCACCGGGAGCAAGACCGAATAGGGGCGGCCGGCAGCGGCGGCAACGCCGCATGCCAGGGGCATTCCCGCCCCGCTGCCCGGGTTGGTCGCACGAGGCGCAACGCGAGTTGCGTCCCAGAGGAATGGCCGTCCCGCGCCGCTCGGCGCGGACAGAACCCGGCTTATAGACCGTCTGGCGCTTTTATTTTCTCAACGCCAGGCGCGGCGTGATAGGATTTCCCGAGAAAGAGCGGGATCGACGCCGCCGCCCGCCCGGCATGGCGCAGCACCAGCGGCGCGAGCGGGACGATCGTTGCGAAATCTGCGCCGATTTGCGCTTCGATCCGCGCGAGATCCATCCCGGGTGCGACGATCAGCACATCCGTCCCGGCGGCGGCGGTGGTTGCGCCATTGATGCCATATTGCCTGGGGTCGGGGCCGAGGCAAATCACCCGCGCAGCGCCAGCCAGGGCGTAATCGAGCTTGCCGGCATCCTGCCAGCGCAGCGCCGCGATTACCGGCGGCGGCGGGCCGAGCAGGCGGCGTTGCGCGAGATCGTCGCGGAGTGAGGTCCAATCGACCGCTTGCAGATCGGGATCGGCGCCATGCTCGCGTGCGGGAAACACATGCTCCAGCCAGTCAAACCGCACCTCGCTCCCGACCAGCGTAAGCCCGATCAGCATCACGCCGGCCGAGAGCGCAAGCCAGACCCTGACCCCGCGTTCGCCCGCCCGCAGGCGTCTCGCGACCGCGCGGCCGAGCAAGGGCAGCAAAAACAGGTAGCCCGGCGCCGCCCAGTGGAACAAAACCTTCTGTCGTGCCCAAAGCGCGACCGCCGCGAACAGCAGGATCGGCGGCGCGGCGAGCGAAAGCAGCAGCCAGCCGCGCCATTCGCGCGGGCCGCGCCGTGCCGCGCCGGCGGCGCACACCAGCAAGGGGAGCCAAATCCAAGGCAGCAAAAACAGCGCCTCGCCGCCGAGCACCATAAGCGGCGCCAGCGGATGCCAGACGCCGCCGAGCGCCCGCCCGCCCTGGAACGCGAAGGACGCCCAGCCATGCACCGCGTTCCAGAGCAGCACCGGGGAAAACACGAGGAGGGCGAGGGCGAGGGCGGCATAGACCGGCCAGCGCCGGAGCGCCGCCCGCCCCGGCGCGGTGGTTGCGAGAAAAAACGCCGCCCCCGCGAGGGTGAGCACGGCGGAATATTTGGCATCGAGCGCAAGGCCGGCGGAAGCGCCGCTCGCCAGCCACCAGCGGGCTCGGCCGTCCTCCAAGGCGCGCACCAAGGCGAGGGCGGCGGCGAGAAGAGCGGCATCGAGCGGACCATCGGGCAGCACCCAGCCGCCGCTGGCGACGCCGAATACCGGCGCGAGGTTGAACAGCACCGCCGTCCAGAACGCCGCCTCGGCGTCGAAAAGCCGGGTCGTGAGCCGGATCAGGAGCCAAGTCGAGACCGCAAAGAGAAGCAGGAAGGGCAGGCGGAGCAAGACCGGGCTCGCGCCCGCGCCGAAGATCTGCTCGGCGCCCCAGGTCAGCCACCAGGCGAGCGGCGGATGATCGAAATAGCCGAGCCGCCATTGCCGCCCGGCGGCAACCATATAGCTTTCATCGACACCAAGCCCGAGCGCCCAGCCGAAGGCGAGGCGAAGCAAAAATGTCACGAGAATGAGGAGAAGTGCTGCCGGCACGGGCGCCATCACGGCATGCAAAGGGCGGGCCCGCACCTTGCGGCCAATCCCCCACTCGACACCACTCATGCCCTGTTTCCCAAAAGCTTCCCTAAACGGAACGAGGCATGCGCCAAGCCCCGCATCGGCGTCAAGGCCGCCGCGCCCCGGCTTTCATTGCCCGTGCCGGGTCGCCGGCCAGGAGATGATGTGGCCGGGCGGGACCAGCGGGGCCAAGCGGGCGATCGCCGCCGCGGCGGCATCGGGGGCTGCAAAAAACTCGATTACCTCGGGCAGATCGACGGTCAGACGCAGCATGTCGGCGGCATGCACCTCGCCGCTGGCCCCGAACCCGGCAACGCCGCGCAACACGATGGCGCCCGGCAATGTCAGCTCGTCATGCAGGATCGCGAGCATTTCCTTGAGCAGGGAATGCCGCTTGCCGTGGTCTTTTTCGCTGAGATAGACCCGTGTCACCCGCACATCGTCGTCCATGGCATCGCTCCTAGTGTCCCGTTTCAGAAATTCGCAAGCGAATTTCAAGGACACTCGCTTTTTGTTTTCAATGGCCTGCTGACCCCTGAAATGCCAAAGCATTTCAGGGGCAGGACATTAGAGGTTTCTTGCAAGATAGGCACCGAGAAAGGCGCCGAGAAACCCAAGGCCGACCGAGAGCAGGATATAAAGCCCCATTCTCAGCATTTCGCCGCGTTCGACGAGTTGCAACGCCTCCATCTCGAAGGTCGAGAAGGTGGTGAAGCCGCCGAGGACGCCCGTGAGGATGCCGGTGCGCAATGCCGGGGCGATGGTGAGCCGCTCCAAGGTCGCGATGAACAGAAATCCCATGAGGAAACTGCCGATCAGATTGATGCTCAGCGTCGCATACGGGAAATCCGAGCCCCATGCCCCCTGGATCAACACCGTCATCGCATAGCGGGCCCAGCAGCCGAACGTCCCGCCCACCGCGATCGCGACATAAGTCCATGCCATGCCCGTCACGTTTCCTTTTCCAACGCCCTCGTCACGTCCTCTCGCGGGTCAGCGCGTCATGCGCCCAACGGTTGAGACCAGTTCCTCGACCTTGCGCCGCTGCTCCGCCACCCCACCGGAGGCGAAAGCATCGGCGACGCAGTGTTCGATGTGATCGAGCAGGATCTGTTCCTCGACCTTGTGCAGCGCCGCCCGCACGGCGGCGATCTGGGTCAGCACGTCGATGCAATAGCGGTCGCCCGCCACCATCCGCTGCAAGCCGCTGATCTGGCCGGCGATGCGGTTGAGGCGCGCCTGCACCCCGGCCTTGGTGTCATCATGCATGATCGCCCCCGACTCTATACCGGTAATAGGTATCTCGACGCGCATATGAGAGCAGGGCAGCGCGCCGGCAAGCCCGTGCCGAAGGATGACGGCGTCCCGACGTCCCCCGTTATTCCGCCGCACCGAAGGCCGAAAGGCCGGTCTGGGCGCGGCCGAGGATGAGGGCGTGGACGTCATGCGTGCCCTCATAGGTGTTGACCGCCTCGAGATTCATCACGTGGCGGATGACGTGGTATTCGTCGGCGACGCCATTGCCGCCATGCATGTCGCGGGCGGCGCGCGCGATATCCAGCGCCTTGCCGCAGGAATTGCGCTTGCAGAGCGAGATCATCTCCGGCGCTGCGCGCCCCTCATCGAGCAGCCGACCGAGCCGCAGCACCGCTTGCAGGGCGATGGTGATTTCGGTCTGCATGTCGGCGAGCTTTTTCTGGATCAATTGCGTCGCGGCCAGCGGCCGGCCGAACATCATCCGCCCGAGCGTGTAGTCCCGCGCCGCATGCCAGCAGAATTCGGCGGCGCCGAGCGCCCCCCAGCTAATCCCATAGCGGGCATTGTTGAGGCAGGAAAACGGCCCGCGCAGACCTTTGACGCCGGGGAGCTGATTTTCCGCCGGGACGAACACGTCCTGCATCATGATCATGCCGGTCATCGAGGCGCGGAGGCTGAATTTGCCCTCGATCTTGGGGGCGGAGAGCCCGGCCATACCGCGCTCAAGCACGAAGCCGCGAATGTCACCGGCATCGTCCTTGGCCCAGACCACGAAAACATCGGCGATCGGCGAATTGGTGATCCAGGTTTTCGAGCCGTTCAGCACGAAACCGCCCTCGACCGCCTTCGCCCGCGTGCGCATCGACGCCGGATCGGAGCCGGCATCGGGCTCGGTCAGGCCAAAACAACCCACTTTTTCGCCGGAACGGAGTCCGGGGAGGTATTTTTCCCGCAAAAATTCCGAGCCAAACGCGTGGATCGGATACATCACCAGCGAGGATTGCACCGAAAACGCGCTGCGATAGCCGGAATCGACGCGCTCCACCTCGCGCGCGATCAGCCCGTAGGAGACGTAATTGACGCCGGCGCAGCCATACCCCTCGAGGGTTGCGCCAAGAAAGCCCATCGCCCCCATTTCGTTCATGATCTCGCGATCGAAACGCTCCTGGCGGTTGGCCATCAGCACGCGCGGGAACAGCTTTTCCTGGCAATAGTCGCGGGCGGCGTCGCGGATGGCGCGCTCATCCTCGCTGAGCTGGTCATCGAGCCGGAGCGCGTCATCCCATTGGAAGGCCGCAAACTTGCCTTTTTTGGCGACAGTGGTGACGTTCATGGCTCGGACTCTTCCTCTGTTGCTGGGATGGGCACCGCGCTGGGGGGCGCTCTGCGCGTCGGCAGCAGCATGAAGGCGGGGATATCGGCGCCGAAGCCGCGCACCGAACCCCGCTCCTCGTCACCGCGCTCCCCCCTGGCCACGCGCCCGCCGCCCGGACCCTGCGGCGGGCGGGCCGGACGATCGGCTGGTTTTTGCGGCCGCGCCGCGGTTGTGTGTTCGTCTTCGTGCCGCAGCGCCGGCGCGGCGGCGGGCAAAGTCTCGGCGGCTTTGCGCGCCGGGCGGCGTGGCGGCCGGCCGCCCGCTTGCGGACTTGGCTTGCTTCCCGACGGACCGCCGCGCCGCCCCCGGCGCTTGCCGCCGGTCCCTTCCGCCCAAGCGACGGGATCGAGCCCTTCGACGGCGATGCGCGGGATCGGCGCGCCGGTCAGCTTCTCGATCGCCTCCACCATCGCCCGATCCTCGGGCTCGGCGATCATGAAGGCGCGGCCCTCGCGCCCGGCGCGGCCGGTGCGGCCGATGCGGTGGACATAATCCTCGGCATGCACCGGCACGTCGAAATTGAAGACATGCGAGAGCCCGCCGATATCGAGCCCGCGCGCGGCGACGTCGCTGCACACCAAAAGCCGTATCTCGCCGGCTTTGAATTTCTCCAAGGTCGCAAAGCGCACCGATTGGGTCATATCGCCATGCAGCGCGCCGACGCTAAAACCGTGGCGCGCGAGCGAGCGATAGAGAATATCGACATCGCGCTTGCGGTTGCAGAAGATCAACGCGTTCTGCACATCCTCCTTGCGGATTAGCCGGCGCAGCGCCTCGCGCTTGTCATGCTCGGCGACGAGGGCGAGGCCGGTGGTGATGGTGGTCGCGACCGAGGCCGGCGGCGCGACGGTGATTTCCTTCGGGTTTTGCAAGAAGGCATCGGCGAGGCGGCGAATCTCGGGCGCCATGGTCGCGCTGAAGAACAAGGTCTGGCGATTGGCCGGCAGCATCGCGACGATGCGTTCGACATCGGGGATGAACCCCATATCGAGCATGCGGTCGGCCTCGTCGATCACCAAAAGGCGGGCATTGGTGAGCAGGACGCCGCCGCGCTCGAACATGTCGATGAGGCGGCCCGGGGTTGCGATCAGCACATCGACGCCACGGTCGAGCGCCTCGCGCTGGTCGGTCATGCTCTCACCGCCGATGATCAGCGCATGACTCAGCTTCAGATATTTGCCGTAAAGCACGAAATTCTCGGCGACCTGCAGGGCGAGTTCGCGGGTCGGCTCGAGGATCAGGCTGCGCGGCATGCGCGCGCGGGCGCGCGAGCCAGCGAGGATATCGAGCATCGGGAGGGTGAAGCCGGCGGTCTTGCCGGTGCCGGTCTGGGCGCAGCCGAGCACGTCGCGCCCCATCAGAACCGTCGGGATCGCTTGCGCCTGGATCGGCGTGGGCTGGGTGTAGCCCATTTCGGCGACCGCGCGCAGCACCGGCTCGGAGAGGCCGAGTTCGGCAAAGCCGGGCGCGGGGGCGGGGGCGGTCGTGGTGGCGGGCGTTTCCTCGGACACGGCGGGGGTCGAGGTGGCGGCGGGCTCGGCGGAGTGTAGGATCTCGGACACCAGATACTTTCGGATAAAAGCGGCATCGCTCCATGCGGAGACGTGCCGGGGGCGACGGGCGCCTCGGCGATGCGGGTTCGCCCCACCTATTCGGGAAAACTTGCGTGAAGTCAAGGCCACCGCCGGTCTTGCGCGGCCAGCGGGGTTGGCATTAACCCTCCGGCGACATAATTCGCGTATCAGTATGAGGCTTGACGAAACCATGGCGGCATTTCGTCCGCCATTCCGGAAGGCGCCACGATGATTGCGATGTTCCGCCGCCTCACGCGGCTGCTGGCGGCACTCCCCGCTGCGTTTCTCGGGTTTGGCTTGGCGACGCCGGCGATGGCCTGGTGGCATGGCGGCGTGTTCATCGGCGGTTATGTGCCGCCGGTGGTGGTGGGCCCGCCGGTCGTTTATGCGCCGCCGCCGCCGGTTTATGGCTATCCCTATTATCCGCCGCCGGCGGTCGCCTATCCGCCGCCGGCACCGCCGCCGGCAACCGCGAGCGGCACCTGCTATGCCGGCGCTTATGTCTGCCCGCTCGATCACCCGCCGACCCCGGACGGCTCCTGCTCTTGCCCGACGAACGCCTATGGGGGACGCGCCTATGGCCATCTCGGCTGAGGCGCGGCCGGTGCCGGACGCACGCCCCGCAGGCGAGAGCCGCTGATGGCTGACACCGCCGCGGCGCAACCCCGCATCGAGGACTACGCTCTGATCGGTGACGGCCACAGCGCCGCGCTGATCAACCGCACCGGCGCGCTGGAGTGGCTCTGTTGGCCACGTTTCGATAGCCCGGCCTGCTTTGCCGCCCTCCTCGGCGGGCGCAATCACGGGCGCTGGCTGATCGCCCCGCGCGGCGCCGTGCATACCATCAGCCGCGCCTATCGCGGCTTTTCGCTGGTGCTCGAGACGATCTTCACGACCGACGAGGGCGAGGTCGCGGTGATCGATTTCATGCCCCCGAACGGCGCCTCCTCCTCGGTCATCCGGCTCGTCGCCGGGCGCGCCGGGCGGGTTCCGATGCGTCTCGACCTCACGTTGCGCTTTGATTACGGCACCACCATCCCCTGGGTCACCCGCCTCACCGATGGCAACGGCATCCGCGCCGTCGCCGGGCCGGACATGGTGGTCTTGCGCACCCCGGTCACGCTGCTTGGGCAAAATCTCGCAACGATTGCCGAGTTCGAGATCGCCGCCGGCGAAACCATCCCCTTCATGCTCACCCATTCGCCGTCCCATGTGCCGCCCGAGGCGCCGCACGACCCGCTCAAGGCGCTCGCCGAGACCGAGCATTTCTGGGCGGAATGGTCGTCGCGCTGCCTCTGTCACCCGCGTTACCGCGAACCGGTCTTGCGTTCGCTGATCACCCTGAAAGCGCTGATCTACGCGCCGACCGGCGGCATCGTCGCCGCGCCCACCACCTCGCTCCCCGAGCAATGGGGCGGGTCGCGCAACTGGGATTATCGCTATTGCTGGCTGCGGGATGCGACGCTGACGCTCGATGCGATGATGGCGGCGGGCTATTACGAAGAGGCGGAAGCCTGGCGCAACTGGCTGCATCGCGCCATCGCCGGCAGCCCGGCGCAGGTGCAGATCATGTATGGCCTCGCCGGCGAGCGCAGGCTGATGGAATGGGAAGCGACCTGGCTTCCGGGCTTCGCCGGCTCGCGCCCGGTTCGAATCGGCAATGCCGCGTCTGACCAGTTACAGCTCGATGTCTATGGCGAGGTCATGGATTCGGCGCATACCGCGCGCCGTGGCGGCCTCGGGGCGGCGCGCGAATCCTGGCCGATGCAACGCAAATTGCTCGAGCATCTCGCGCGCATCTGGGATCGCCCTGACGAGGGTCTTTGGGAGGTGCGTGGCGGGCGGCGGCAATTCACTTTTTCCAAGGTGATGGCCTGGGTCGCTTTCGACCGCGCCGTCAAGGATGCCGAAACCTATCATCTCGCCGCCCCGATCGAGCGCTGGACGGCGCTCCGCGATCACATCCATGCGACCGTCTGCCGCGATGGCGTCGATCCCGAACGCCACTGTTTCGTGCAAAGCTTTGGCTCGCGCGAACTCGATGCGAGTCTTCTGCTGATCCCGCTGGTCGGCTTCCTGCCGCCCGAGGATCCGCGCGTGCGGGCAACCGTCGCCGCCATCGAGCAGGATCTGATGGAGGATGGGCTGGTGCTGCGCTATCACACGGAAGCCGGCGCCGATGGCCTACCGCCGGGCGAGGGCGCCTTTCTCGCCTGTAGCTTCTGGCTGGTGGATAATCTTGTGCTGCAAGGCCGCCGCGACGAGGCGCGGGCGATGTTCGAGCGCCTGCTCGGGCTGCGCAACGATGTCGGTCTCCTCGCTGAGGAGTATGACCCGCACATGAAGCGCCAGCTCGGCAATTTTCCGCAAGCCTTTTCCCATCTCGCCCTGGTTCGCTCGGCGCTGATGCTCGCCGAGGGCGAACGCGGCGCGAGCTGAGCCTCACGGGTGCGGCGGCAGTGGGAAGCTCTGCACCAGGCTGCCCGAAACCAGCCGCCAGCCATCGACGAGCACGAAGAAAATCAACTTGAAGGGCAGCGAGATCGAACTCGGCGGCATCATCATCATGCCCATGCTCATCAGCACGCTTGAGACCACGAGATCGATCACCAGGAAGGGCAAAAAGAGCAGAAATCCCATCTCGAAAGCGCGTCGCAATTCCCCAACCATGAACGCCGGAATCAGCGCCCGCCACGGGGTCTCGCCGGCGCGGGCGGGCACGGGAAGATGCGCGAGATCGAGAAATAGCTTGAGATCACTCGGCCGCGCATTCGCCGCCATGAACTGCCGGAACGGCTCGCCGGCCAGGCGCAGCCCCTCGAGTTCGGAGACCTTTCCCGCTGTCATCGGCGCGATGCCGTCATCCCAGGCCTGATCGATGACCGGCTGCATGACGAAATAGGTCAGAAACAACGATAATCCAATCACCACCGTATTCGGCGGGATCGTCGCGTTACCGATGGCGCTGCGGAGGAGCGAGATGACGATGACGATGCGGGTGAAGGCGGTAACCATCACGAGGAGGCTCGGCGCGAGCGACAGCAGCGTGATCAGCGCGGTGAGCTGCACCAGCCGGCTGGTCGCCCCGGCTTGCCCGGCGGCGCCGAGATCGATCGCCACCGACTGCGCGAGTGCTGCGGCGGGGCGGAGCAGCAGCAGAAGCAGGAATAACAGGAGGATCGGCGCCGTCCGCCGCGCCGTCATGGCCGCGCCTCCGGCCCCGAAAGCCAGCCGATCACCTGATCCCGGCCGCCGCCGGTCAGTAGTAGAACATGCCGGCCATCGCAGGCGACGAGATGGAGCCGCCGGCGCGGATCGAGCGCCAGCGTTTCCTCGAGCCGCAGCCGCCCGCCGCCTTTCGGGGCAAGGCCGGTGATGCGCGCAAGACGCTGGGCAAGCAGGATCAGCCCGAGCACCACCGCGAGCGCGAGCAGCGTGATCAACAGGGAGGTGAGGGAGGGGAGCATGGTACGGCCTTTTGCCGAGAGAACAACCGCATGATCATCCGTCACCCGCGGCGGCGGCGAGCTGGGCGGCGAGGGCTTCGATACCGGCGAGCAGGCCGGCGAGACGCGGACGCAGCGCCCGCCCCTCCGCCGGCGGCAGATCGAGCGCTTGGGCGCAGACGCGGCCGACGCGCTGATCGAGCCCGGCGAGATCGATCGGCCGCGCCGCCTGCGCCAGCGCCAACGCCACCCGCAGCATGCCCTCCAAGGCTGCGATGCCAGCGTCGAGCGAGGCCGGGAAGGGCGGGAGCGGCGCCGGATCACGCGGCGCTGGGGGGGGTGTATCGGGCTGGTTCATGCCCGGGCATTAAAACGCGAAGGGATTACGGAAGTCTTATCTCGCCGGCGGTTTACCAAATCTTTAGCGACCGCGGCGATGATGGCGGCCGGGTTCAGAGGTTTTGCGGGAGAGCGTGGCGATGGCAGGCAATGGCGGCAGTGGCATCGGTCTCTTCGACTTGGCCGACAAGCGCTTGGCCTGGATCGATCAGCGTCAGCAACTGCTCTCCCAGAACATCGCCAACGCCGATACCCCCGGCTGGCAGGCGAAGGACCTGACCCCTTTCGCGGCCACCCTCGCCAAGACCGCGCCCGCCGGCCTGACCGTCACCAACCCGTTGCATCTCGTCGGCTCGCAAGGCGGGGCGCTGGCGCCCGACCCCAAAGCGCGCCCCGAGGAGCGGGCGCCAGACGGCAACGCCGTCGCCATCGACGCAGAATTAACCAAGGTCGCGCAGACCAATGACACCCATGCGCTGGTGGTCAATCTCTACCAGACCTATCTCGGCATGTTCCGCACCGCGCTCGACCGCTAACCGCCGGGGCGGCGAACCAAGGACGATACCACGATGGATCTTAGCAAAGCCCTCGACATCTCGGCACGCGGCATGGACGCGCAAACCACGCGGCTCCGCGTCATCGCGGAAAACCTCGCCAACCAGGACACCAGCAGCACCGGCGCCAAAGGAACGCCCTATCGCCGCAAGACCGTCACCTTCGAGAACCGCCTCGACCGCAATCTCGGGGTCGAGACGGTGCGGGTCAAGCAGATCGGCGAGGACAAGGCGCCGCTGCCGCAACGCTATGACCCGTCCAATCCCAACGCCAACGCCCAGGGCTACGTCACCGCGCCGAACGTCAACGCCTTCGTCGAACTCATGGACATGCGTGAGTCCGAACGCTCCTATTCCGCCAATCTTTCGGTGCTGCAAGCGACACGCGGGATGCTCGCGCGCACCATCGCGATGCTGAAATGACCCCGCTTTCCCTCACCGTCACCCCCTCGCAGGCGGCGGACGCCTATCGCGCCGCGGAGGGCGCGGGCAACAGCACGGATGCCGTCGGCGGCTTCAGCGCGACCCTTTCCCGCGCCATCGGCGGCGCGATCGATGCCAATCACGCTGCCGAGGATCAGGCGATGCAGGCAATCGCCGGCGGCGGCAACCTGACCGAGGTCGTGACCGCGGTGTCAAAGGCGCAACTCGCCCTGCAAACCGCGACCACCATCCGCGACCGCATGGTCCAGGCCTATCAGCAAATCATGCAAATGCCGATTTGATTTTTCGCAGAGTGCGGGGCGGTAAATAGTAAGAAAAAGCGGTTCTTTTTTGAAAAAAAGAACGAAAAACTTTTATCCGTTGGCACTGTACCTCGGCGGTGCCACTCAAGGAGAGTGAGGAGAAAGTCTTTTTGCTTCTTTTTCTTCAGAAAAAGAAGGTGACGCACAAAAAGTGAGGTGGGATGACGGAAGGTGAAATCGGCGCGGTCCTGCGTGATGCGATGCTGGTCACGATGAAGATCGGCGGCCCGCCACTCTTGATCGGCCTCGTCGTCGGGCTGGTGATTTCCATCGTGCAAGCGGTGACGCAAATCAATGATCAGGCGCTCTCGTTTCTGCCGCGGGTGGTGGCGCTTACCCTGACCTTGGTGCTGCTCGGCCCGTTCATGCTTGCGACCCTTTCATCCTTCACCGTCGCGCTGTTTGACCGGCTGGTGGCGATCGGCGGTTCATGAGCGCCGACGACGCGGCATTCCTGGCCGCGCTGCCGGGCTCGGCCTTCGCCTTCGTCGCCGTTCTCGCCCGGGTCTCGGCGGCGGTGATGGCGCTGCCTGGTTTCGGTCAGGCCGATCTCCCGATGACCGTTCGCGCCGGCCTCGCCCTGGTGCTGACGCTGCTCTTGCTGCCCCTGCTCGCGCCGCTGCTGCCAGCCGAGCCCACCAGTGTCGCGGCGGTCGCGGCCTTGCTCGCCGGCGAACTGGTCGCCGGGATCTGGCTCGGCTGGCTTGCGCGGCTGCTCACCCTCGCGCTCCCGCTCGCAGGCCAAATCATCGCGCTGATGACCGGGCTTTCGAGCGTGCTGATCGCCGACCCCGATATCGGCGGCCAGGGGCCGGGCCTCGGCCGGCTCTTTGATCTCCTGGTGCCGGTGGTGATTTTCGGCTTCGGCTTGCATGCCGAATTGCTCGCCGCCCTCGTCGGCAGCTACCATCTCATCCCGCCGGGCACCTGGTTTCCCGCCGGCGATACCGCGCGCACCATCCTCGCCGGCGTTGCCGCGAGTTTCGCGCTGGCGCTGCGCCTTGCGGCGCCGTTCGTTCTCGCCGGCACCCTCTGGCAGATCGGGCTTGCGCTGTTCGGCCGCCTGGTGCCAAGGATTCAGATCTATTTCATCGCCATGCCGGCGCAGATCCTGGGCGGCATCGTGCTGCTTGCGGTGCTGTTGCGCATGGTCGTCGCGGCGTGGATCGGTGATCTCGGCCCGGGCTTCGTGCACTTGCCCGGCTTCGGCTGACCCCGCCGCCGCACGATGGCCGAGGAGACCGCCTCCCCCGAAGACCGCACTGAAGCGGCGACCCCGCACCGGCTGCAGCAAGCGCGCGAGCAGGGACAAGTCGCGCTCTCGCATGAGGCGCCGGCGCTCGTCGCGCTCGCGATGCTGGCGCTCGTGCTCTGGCTGCTCGCGCCGCTGCTGGCGCATGGCCTGGTCCAGAGGCTCGCCTTTTTCCTCGGCGCGGTCGGGCAGCTCGACGCCGCCGGCCGTCCCGGTTTCGTGATCGGCGCCGCGATCGGTGCCGGGGCTTTCGCCGCCCTGCCGATCATCGCGCTGACCGCCGGCGTCGGCGCTCTAGTGACGCTGCTACAGACCGGGTTCGTCCTCAAGCCGACCGCGCTGCTTCCCGATCTCACCCGTCTCAGCCCGATGGCCGGGTTTGGCCGCTTGTTCAGCCTCGCGACCCTTCAGCGCGCCGGGAAGGATCTGGTCAAGCTGGCGGCGATCGGATTTGCCCTTTGGCACGTACTGCGCAGCGCCGTGCCGCTTCTCGGCAACGCCCCCTATTGGGATGCGGCGACGCTGACCTCGCATCTCCTCGATGAGGTCTGGCGGGTGCTGATGACCTTGCTGTTGGTGCAGACCGCGGTCACCGGGGCCGACATCCTGTTCGAGCGGACGCGGCATCTGCGCAACCTTCGCATGAGCCGCGACGAAATACGTCGGGAAACCAAGGATAGCGAGGGCGACCCCCACGTCAAAAACCGCTTGCGCCTGCTGCGCCGCCAGCGCGCGAAGAAGCGCATGCTCGCGGCCGTTCGCCAGGCGACGGTGGTGGTCACCAATCCGACGCATTTCGCCGTCGCTTTGCGCTATGATCGCGGCATGAGCACCGCCCCAACGGTGGTGGCGAAGGGCATGGATGAGATGGCAGCACGGATCCGCGCCGTAGCAAAGGAGCATAAGGTGCCGGTGGTGGCCAATCCGCCGCTCGCGCGGGCGCTGCACGAGGTGCCGCTGGATGCCGAAATTCCCGCCGAACATTACAAAGCGGTCGCCGAGTTGATCGCCTATGTCTGGCGTCTGCAAGGCCGGCTGCAGCGGCGCGGCGCCGCCGGGGGGCGGTTTTGAGGCGGCGCTTGACCCGCCTTTGGGCTCGCCTTTGGGCCCGGCTGTTGCCGCCGCGGCGGCTGCTTGGGGGCTTGGCGGCGCCGCGCGGCGAAGCTGCGGCGCTGCTCGGCGTGATGTTCGAGATCGAGACCGTCGCCCTCGCCGTTCTCGATCGCGAGGCGCATATTCTGCGCGCCAGTGCCGGGTTGCGCCGCCTCGTCGCCGCGACCGGCGCCGATCTTCCCGCAACCGCCCTGGCTCTCTTCGCGCCCGCCGAGCGCGAGACGCTCGGGCGTGATGTCTTGGCGGCCCTCAACGGCGCCGATCTCGCGACGATCGGGCGCCGGCGCGCGACCCTGCTCGGCCCGACCCCGCGCCGCGTCGAGATCGGCTGCGTCCCCGTCCGCGAAGCGGACGGCACGGTGAGCGGGCTGATCCTCTCGCTCTTTGATCTGTCTTCGCTCCAAGGGCTGGAGGAAGAGGTCTCGCATGCCCGCAAGCTTCAGGCGGTTGGGCTGCTCGCCGGCGGTATCGCGCATGATTTCAACAATCTCCTGACCGCGATCGGCGGCGCGGCGGAGGCGGCGGCGGACGAAGGCGCGGCGGGCCGTGCGGCGCTCAGCGAAATCGCGAGTGCGGTTGCCCGCGGCGCCGCTTTGGTGCGGCAATTGCTCGCGTTTGCGCGCCAACAGACGCTGCAACCCGAAACCGTCGCGCTGAATGACGCGGTGCGCAACATCGCGACGATGCTGGGCCGCCTGCTTGGGCGCAACATCGTCCTCACCCTCGATCTCGAGGAGCCGGGGCGGCATGTGCGGGTCGATCCTTCGCAGCTCGATCAGGTGCTGGTCAATCTCGCGATCAACGCCCGTGACGCCATGCCAGACGGCGGGCGCCTGACGCTCGCGACCGGGCATCTCACGCTGCTCGCCCAAAAGACCATCGGTGCCGAGACGATCCCGCCGGGGCGCTATGTCACCCTCACCGTCGCCGATACCGGACACGGGATCGCACCCGAGCAACTCGAGCGGATTTTCGAGCCCTTCTTCACCACCAAGCGCGACGCCGGCGGGAGCGGTCTCGGGCTCGCGACGGTGCATGGCATCGTGCGGCAATCGGGGGGGTTTCTCATCGTCGAAAGCGCCCCTGGCGCCGGCACCCGCGTCCATATCCACCTCCCGCGCGTCGCCGCCCCCAAGGACATCACCGCGCCGGGTGCGGCGGTCGTGCCCGCGACGCCGGTCATGCCCGCCGCCACACCGGCCCCGGCGGAAGAAGCGGCAACGGTGCTGCTCGTCGAGGATGAGGCGCCGGTGCGACGTTTGGCGGAACGGGCCTTGCGGCGGCGCGGTTTCGCGGTGCGCGCCGCCGACTCGGCGGAGGCGGCGCTGGCGCTGCTCGAAGACGGCGGGCGGCCGGATCTGGTGGTGAGCGACGTCATGATGCCGGGCATGGACGGCCCAGCTCTGCTCGCGACCTTGCGCCGCCGCTGGCCGGACCTGCCGGCAATCCTGGTCTCCGGCTACGCCGCACAGGGGGCGCGGCGGGCCCTGGCCGAGGAGGAAGCGCTTTTTCTCGCCAAACCCTATACGCTTGCGGCCTTGACCGAGGCGGTCAGCAAAAGTCTGACGCGGCGGGCGACGGTGTAAATCCGCCGAGACGCCGTGGCGCCGGCGCTCGGCGATCCTTCTTTGTTCTTATAGAACAAAATAGGTACGATTTATTAACGACGGACAAACCAATGGTGTTGTTTTCCTGTTCTCTAAAAAACTTATCAATTTACCCAATTCTCTCATCGTGATCCAAATCATGCCCGTTATGGTTGCAGTATAGATCAGCCCCGGCGGCGGCGGGCCGCGAAGGCCGAGAGAGCGGCGCTCAGGTGTGAACGAGCGGGCAGCCGCCCTCGCTCATCGGGCGGAAGGCCTGATCGGCCGGGGTGGTCGCGACCATTTTCAGCCCGTCCCATGGCCCGCTGCTTTCCGCCGGGGTTTTCGCTTGAAAGAGATAGGAGGGGTGGATTTTGCGCCCGTCCTCGCGGATTTGACCGGGGCCGAAGCAATCATCGTCGGTCGGCATCGCCTTCATGCGCGCGACCGCCGCCCGCCCATCGGCCTTCGCCGCCGCAACCCCCATGTCCTGGGCCGCTTTGAGGTAATGTAAGGTTGCCGCGTAATCCCCGGCTTGGACCATGTTCGGCCATTGGTTCGGGGTTTTCGGCCGGATACGGTCCATGAAGGCCCGGGTGCGGTCATTCAGGTTCCAGTAGAAGCTTTCGGTGAGCAGCAGACCTTGCGCGGTCTCGAGGCCAAGCGCGTGGACATTGCTGTTATACATCAGCATCGCCGCCACTTTCATCGATTGCATCAGGCCGAACTCGCGCGCCTGCTTGATGCAGTTGATGGTATCGGCGCCGGAATTGCAGAGCCCGAGCACCTTGGCGCCGGAAGACTGCGCCTGCAGCAGAAAAGAGGAAAAATCGGTGGTGCCGGGGAAGGGATAGGTCGCGCTGCCCATCACCTTGCCGCCGGCCTCGCGCACGAAAGCGGCGGTATCGCGCTGCAATTGCTGACCGAAGACATAATCGGCGGTGATGAAGAACCAGCTATCGCCACCCGCCTTGACCATCGCGCCGCCGGTCGATTTCGCCAGCATATAGGTGTCATAGGTCCAATGGACGGTGTTCGGGCTGCATTGCTTGCCGGTGAGATCCGCCGACGCGGCGCCGGAATTCAGCATCACCTTGTTCTTCTCACGGCAGACGCTATTGACCGCGAGCGCGACCGAGGAGGTGGGCACATCGACGATCGCATCCACCCCGTCCTGGTCGAACCATTGCCGGGCGATGGCGGCGCCGATATCGGGCTTGTTTTGGTGATCGGCGGAGAGCACTTCGACCACCATGTCGCGACCGGCGGTGAATTCCTGCACCGCTTGGCGCGCGCAGGCGACCCCGGTCGGGCCGGTATCGTCGCGATAGGGGCCGGATTGGTCGTTGAGAACGCCGATGCGAAGCACCGGGCCCTTCGTCTGGGCGAAGGCCGCGCGCTGCATGAAGCTAGTGGTCGCGGCGCCGGCGATCAGGCCCCGTCGTGTCAGAGTCATTGTGTTTTTCTCCCTCAGAATCGCGCAGCGGAGCTTGGCCGCCCGCCGCCTGCGGCGCAAGCGGGCTATTCAGGCGGCGGAATAGCCGCCATCGGCGACATAGGCGGCGCCGGTGACGAAAGACGCGCGATCGGACAACAGCCAAAGCACCAGCTCGGCGATCTCCTCGGGTGTTCCGAGGCGCGCGAAGGGCACGGCGCGCAGAATGTCTTCGCCGCGCGTCGGCATGTGCGGTGCCACCATCGGCGTGTCGATATAGCCCGGGCAGACGGCGTTCACCCGGATCCCGAGCGGCGCGCATTCGAGGGCGGCGGTGCGGGTGAGGCCGATCACCCCGTGCTTGCTCGCGACATAGGCGCTCGCGCCGCGCAGCCCGACGAGCCCGGCGACGGACGCGGTATTGACGATCGCGCCGCCGCCGGCCCGCGCCAGCGCCGTGATTTCATGCTTCATGGCGAGGAACACGCCGGTGAGATTGACCGCGATCACCCGCGCGAAGGCGTCCTCGCGCCATTCGGTGATCGGCGTTGCGGCGCAGCCGACCGCGGCCGGGCTGATCCCGGCATTGTTGAAGGCGCCGTCGAGCTTGCCGAATTTCGCGACCGTCTCGGCGACGAACCGCGCGACATCGGCTTCGTTGCTCACGTCGCCGGCGAGCGCCAGCGCCCTGCCGCCGGCCGCCGTGATGTCGCCGGCGGTTGCTTCCGCCGCGGCTGCGCTCAGATCGGCGAGAGCGACCGCCGCCCCCGCGCGCGCGAGCAAAAGCGCTGACGCGCGCCCGATCCCCGAGCCGCCGCCGCTCACCAACACCACCTTGCCGGCCATTGCGTCTGTCATGGTTTCCTCCCGTTTATGGTTTCATCGAGCCCGCCCGCGCTTTGGGCCGCGCCGGCAGATCGTCTCAGTTATGGTAGATCACGTAATGGATGGTGAGATCGATGGTCACCCGCTCCTCCTCGGTGCCGATCGGGAACGGCGGCAGATCGGCATCCCGGAACAGCCCGACGGCGGCGCTGTCGAGGCGCTGCGAGCCGGATTGGCGCTCGAGTTCGACGGATTCAACATGGCCATCGCGATTGACCACCACGCGGACTTCGTTGATCCCCTGCTCGCCGCGCTTGGCGGCGTCTTCGGGGTAGTATTTATGCTGCTCGATCCAGTCGGCGAGTTCGTTGCGCCAATCGGCGCCGAGTTCTTTTGCCGAAATCTTGGCAAACGGCGTGATCGAGGTCGGGCCGAGCGCGGCCGGACCGAGCGCGAATTTGCTCAGGGAGGGCAAGCTCTTGGCAAAAACATGCATCGGCGCGTAGGCGCTGCCTTTGCGTGCGGTCTCGGCGCGCGGCGCCGGGGCGCTTGGCGTGGTGGGCGGTGAGGGCGTCAGCGGCCGTGCGTTGGGCGGCGGCATGACCATCGCCTGCTCGATCGGTTTTTGCGTGTTTGGTGCGGCGGTTTGCGCTGCCGGCGGCGGCGGGACGGCTTCGGCGAGCGGCGATGGCGATGCGATCAGAGGTGGCGCCGGGGAAGCGGCGGTCGCTTGCGACGGCGGCGGCGGGCTGGCGGTGGCTGCCGGCGCCGCGGCCGGCGCCGCCTCCTGCGGTGGCACTGGTGGCACTGGCAAGGCCGGCGCGTTGCGCGCCGCGGCGGACGGCGGCGGTGACGGCGCGAGGGCTTCGGGGACCGCCGCCGGGCGCGGCGGCAAATTCGCCTCTTTGCTCGGGTTGGGCAGCTTCGGCCCCGCCGAACTGCCCGACTCGAACACCATCGCGATGCCCGGCGGCGGTAGCGGCTCGATGGTGGTGCGGTGATAGACGCCAAGGGTCAGCAGCACCAAAATGGCGAGATGCGCGGCCCCTGACCAGATCAGCGGCGGCGCGATCCGGGCCTTGCGGCGGCTTTGCCGGCGCGCCGGAAGATCGAGCCCAGCCATCGTCGTCGCGTCCCAGACGCGCGAACGCCAAGGCACGCGCTGGGTTACCGGAAAGGCACGAAATTCACGCGGCATGGCGAACAACCGGGCACAAAGCTAAAGGGTCGTGCGCTGAGCGCCGTCCGCGACCCGTTCTTTCAGCATGCGATATAAGCGATCGCCCGGAAAAAAGCGAACCCGCCGCGCGCCGGATTTGCGTTGCTCAGTGAATTTCCCCCGAGCGGCGCAGCGCCTCGCGCAGCTTCGCCGGCGAAAAATCCGCGGTCCGGCAGACATCGAGGATCACCTTCTCGCGGCGGGAGACGAGGTCGATCGCGGCGGGCAATTGGGTCACCGCCGCCGCCGGGATCACCACCGCGCCATGGCGATCGGCGTGGATCACGTCGTCATGGCCGGCTTGCATGCCGAAAATATTCACCGGCCCGCCGAAATCGACGAGATGGACATGCGCATGGCTCGGCCCGACGCGGCCGCCGATGATCTGAAATCCCGGCGCCAGCGCATCGAGGTCACGGAACGACCCGTTGGTGACGCAGCCGAGAACCCCGAGCGCCTTGTGAATGGTGGAATTGACCTCGCCCCAAAAGGCGCCATAGCCCGGCCGATCGTCGAGATCCTGCAAGAGGGCGATGGTCGGCAAATCCCCGGCCGCGACATACTCATACCACGCCGCGCGTTCGGCAACCCGCCCGCGCGGCGGCTCCTTCGCGCGCAGCGTGCCGGTGCGCGCGAGACCGACGATCGGCGGCAGCGTCTCGTTGGCGACGGCCATCGGCTCGACCGTGAAACCGATGGCGCGGCGTTCGGGGACGATCAATTCGAGACCATTGCAGATCGTCGGCGTATCCCATTGCGCCAATTTTTCGAGATCGGCGCGGGTGAACGGAAAATCGACCATGCGAGGCTCCCATGTATGACGGACGGGGGAGGGAGGGAAGGCCAGGGCGCTGCCCTGGACCCGCTGGGGGCAGTGCCCCCAGACCCACATCCCGGGAAGATTTTTCTGGCGGGGCGCAACAGAGCGCCAGCCAGCGCCTTGTCACGCCCCGCCAGAAAAATCCTTAAGGAATCGGGTCCAGGGACTCTGTCCCTGGTGGGGTCCAGGGGCAAAGCCCCTGGCCTTCCCCTTCTTCCCCGTCGTTGACGTTCAGGCGGCGGCGGCCACGGCGCGGCGCGCCATCACGGTGATCAGATGGGCGCGATAAGCGGCGCTGCCGTGAATATCGCTGTTCAGCCCTTCCGGTGAGACCTTGATCGCGGCGATCGCATCCGGCGACCAGGATTTGGCGAGCGCCGCTTCCATGTCGGGCACCCGGAACACGCCGCTCTGCCCCGCGCCGGTGACGGCGACCCGCACCCCGGCCGGCCCCTTGGCAACGAACACGCCGACCATGGCGTAACGCGAGGCGGGCTGGCGGAATTTCTCATAGGCCGATTTCTCGACCGGCAGCGGGAATTCGACGGCGGTGATCAGTTCATCGGGTTCGAGCGCGGTCGTGAACATGCCCTGGAAGAAATCATCGGCCTTGATCGCCCGCTTATTGGTCTTGATGACGGCACCCAGCGCCAAGACCGCCGCCGGATAGCAGGCGGAAGGGTCGTTATTGGCGAGCGAGCCGCCGATGGTGCCGCGATGGCGGACCTGATTGTCGCCGATCCAGGAGGCGAGATTGGCAAGGCCCGGGATCGCTTTCCTCACCTCTGCCGAACGGGCGACGGTCGCGTGCGTGGTCATCGCGCCGATGGTGAGCGCCTGGCCGGTAACGCTGATGCCGCTCAAGCCGAGGCCGGCGAGATCGATCACCGATGTGGGCTTGTTGAGCCGCTGCTTGAGCACCGGGATGAAGGTCTGGCCGCCGGCGATCGCCTTGGCCTCCGGCTCGGTGGCGAGGAGCTTCACCGCCTCGGCGACGCTGGCCGGTTTCTGATATGCGAAATCGTACATGTTTGGCTCCTATTCCGCGGCCATCTTCGGCCGGTTGGCCGCTATGATCGACCAGATCTTTTCCGCCGTCGCCGGCATATCGATATGCTTGACCCCGTAATCCTTAAGGGCATCGACGACGGCGTTGATCACCGCCGGCGGGCTGCCGATGGCGCCTACCTCGCCGCACCCTTTTGAGCCCAGCGGGTTGTGGGTGCAGAGGGTGATTTCGGTGCCGACGGTGATATTGGGGAGATTATCGGCGCGCGGCATGGTGTAGTCCATGAACGAGCCGGAGAGGAGCTGGCCGCTCGCGTCATAAGCCGCCCCCTCGAGCAGCGCCTGGCCGATCCCTTGCGCGATCCCGCCTTGCACCTGGCCTTCGACGATCATCGGGTTGATCACCCGCCCGACATCATCGACGGCGACGAAATTGACCACCGTGGTGACGCCGGTTTCCGGATCGATCTCGACTTCGCAAACATGGCAGCCGCCGGGATAGGTGAAGTTCTTCGGGTCGTAAAACGCGGTTTCCTCGAGCCCTGGCTCCAATTCTTCGATCGGATAATTGTGCGGGACATAGGCCGCGAGCGAGATTTCGGCCAGTGCCTTCGCTTTGTCGGTGCCGGCGACGCGAAAGACGCCGTCTTTGAACTCGATATCCTCGACGGAGGCTTCCAGCAAATGGGCGGCGATGCGTTTGCCCTTGGCGATGATCTTGTCCATCGCCTTGACCATCGCCGAGCCACCGACGGCGAGCGAACGGCTGCCATAGGTGCCCATGCCGAAGGGGATTTCCCCGGTATCGCCATGCACCACGTCCACCTGATCGAGCGGCACACCGAGCTGGTCAGCGACCAACTGTGCCATCGTCGTCTCATGGCCTTGGCCGTGGCTATGGGCGCCGGTGAAGACGGTGACGCTGCCGGTCGGGTGGACGCGGATATTGGCGACCTCATAGAGGCCGGCGCGGGCGCCGAGGGCGCCGGCGACCTGGCTCGGCGCGATGCCGCAGGCTTCGAGATAGGTGGAAATCCCGATACCGCGCAGCTTGCCGCGCCGCGCCGCCTCCGCCCGGCGGGCCGGAAAGCCGGCATAATCGGCGGCTTTGAGCGCCTCGGCGAGCGTCATTTCGTGATTGCCGCTGTCATATTGCAGGGCGACCGGGGTCTGATAGGGATAGGCGTCGGCGGGGATGAAATTCTTCCGCCGCAGTTCCACCCGGTCGATCCCGGTCTCCTGCGCGACGACATCGACCAGGCGTTCGAGCAGGAACGCCGCCTCCGGCCTCCCAGCGCCGCGATAGGCATCGACCGGGACGGTGTTGGTGAAGATCGCCTTGACCTCGGCATAGATCGCCGGGGTTTTATAGACGCCGGCAAGCAGCGTCGCATAGAGATAGGTCGGGACGGAGGGCGCGAAGGTCGAGAGATAAGCGCCCATATTGGCGAGCGTCGCGACCCGCAGCGCAAGGAAATGGCCTTCCGCATCGACCGCCATTTCGGCGTGGGTGACATGGTCGCGGCCATGCGCGTCCGACATGAAGCTTTCCGAGCGCTCGGCGGTCCATTTCACCGGCCGGCGCAATTTGCCCGCGGCCCAGGTGACGATCGCTTCTTCGGCGTAGTGATAGATTTTCGACCCAAACCCGCCGCCGACATCGGGGGCGATGACGCGGAGCTTGTGTTCGGGGATGTGCAGCACGAAGGCGCCCATCAGGAGGCGGATGACGTGCGGGTTCTGGCTGGTGGTGGAAAGCGTGTAATGGCCCGCGACATCGCATTCGCCGAGGGCCGCGCGTGGCTCCATCGCGTTCGGGATCAGCCGGTTATTGACGAGGTCGAGTTTGACCACGTGCTTGGCGCGCGCGAACGCGGCATCGACGGCGTCTTTGTCGCCGATATGCCAGTCATAGCAGACATTGCCCGCGACCTCGTCATGCACCAAGGGGGCGCCGGGGGCGCTGGCCGCGCGGATATCGGCAACGCCCGGCAAATCCTCGAAATCGATTGCTAGCAATTCCGCCGCGTCCTTGGCCTGCGCCTTGGTTTCGGCGATCACCACGGCGATCGGGTCGCCGACATGCCGCACCTTGCCGAGGGCGAGCACCGGGTGCGGCGGCTCGGCCATCGGGCTGCCATCCTTGCTGTGGATCTGCCAGCCACAGGGCAGCCCGCCGATGCCATCGGCCGCCATGTCGGCGCCGGTATAGACCGCGATCACCCCGGGCGCGGCGGCGGCGGCGCTGGTATCGATGCCGCGAATGCGCGCATGCGGGCGATCGGAGCGGCGGATAGCGGCGTAAACCTGGCCGGGGCGGTTCATGTCATCGACATAGCGACCACGTCCGGCCAAGAACCGGCCATCTTCACGGCGCTTGACGGAAGCGCCAATCCCTTCGAAAGCCATGCCACCCTCCCTCGGGGTATCGTGCGGATGCGTATTGTTTTTGCCGCGTCGCGTTACAAAAATCCCACTTGCCGAGCCAATCTCTGTCGCGACTGTCGCGTCAGGCCGCCTGTTTTTGATGCATCAAGGGGAAGGCCGCGGCGATCGCCTTGACGATGTTGTGATAGCCGGTGCAGCGGCAGAGATTGCCCTCGAGTTCCTCGCGGATTTGCGCCTCGCTCAGCCCCTCGGGATGTTTTTGCACGATGTCGATCGCGCTCATCACCATCCCCGGGGTGCAGAAGCCGCATTGCAAGGCGTGATGCTCGCGAAACATCGCTTGCATTGGATGGAGCGTGCCATCGGCGTGCGCCAACCCTTCGATGGTGGTAACCCGGGCGCCATCCGCTTGCACCGCGAGCATGGTGCAGGATTTCACCGAATCCCCGTTCACATGCACAACGCACGCGCCGCATTGGCTGGTGTCGCAGCCGACATGCGTGCCCGTGAGGCCGAGTTTCTCGCGCAACAGCTCGACCAGCAGCGTGCGCCCCTCAACCTCGGCCGATACAGCCTTGCCGTTCACCGTCAGCGAAATTTTCGGCATCCTGTTTCCCCTTTGCACCCTCTGCCGCCCGCTGCTGGCGGGCGCTCTTGAGGATGAGTGTGCCGGCGAGGCCTTGCAGGGTCAAGGGGGAGCGGTGCGGAGGCGTGCCCCTCTTCTCTTGACCTGGATCATCGACGGGGTCGGCCTGCGGGCGCACGCTTATCGCGGTCGCGAGCCGACAGAGCTGCTTTGCCGGCCTGATCGATGACGCGGGGAGAGGAGAGATATGGGAAACGCGGCGCGGATTGATGTCATGGTGCTCGGCGCTGGCGGCGGCGGCTACCCCGCCGCCTTCCGCCTTGCCGGCGCGGGGCGCGCGGTCGTGATGGTCGATCCGTTCGGCAATCTCGGTGGCGATTGCTTGGCCGAAGGCTGCGTGCCCTCAAAGGCGGTGCGCGAGGCGGCGCTCGTGCGCACCTGGCCGGCGAAATATCGGCTCTTCGGGTTGCGCGGCGAGACTCCCGAGGTCGATTGGCGGGGCGTGTTGGCGCACAAGGATCGGGTGCAGTCCCTCCGCTATGCCCAGCACCGCGAGGAGATCGCGGCATCGACGCTGACGCTGCTCAAAGGCAGCGGCCGGATCATCGATGACCACACCGTCGAGGTCACGACCGAGAGCGGCGATAGCCTGCGCTATCACGCCCAGCACCTGATCATCGCGACCGGGTCGCGCCCGCATCGGCTGCCGATCCCAGGCGCCGAGCTTGCCGTGACCTCGCATGATATCTTTCGCCTCGGGGCCGATTTGCCGTTCCCGCGCCGGCTGGTTGCGATCGGCGGCGGCTATATCGGGCTCGAGACCGCCTCGATGCTGCAACATCTCGGCGCCGCGGCGACGGTTTTGGAAGCGACGGAGGAGATTTTGCCGGGCGTCGATCCCGCGCTCGCGCGTTATCTGCACCGGGCGCTGGCGCGGCGGATGACCCTGGTCACCGGCGCCAAGGTGACGGCGATCGCGCGTGGCGCTGAGGGCGATCTTGAGGTTCGCTATGAGAGCGCGGGCAAGATGCGCACCTTGGCCGCGGATTGCGTGCTGATGGCGACCGGGCGCGAGGCGGTCGTGCCGGAGGGGATCGCGGCGCTCGGCCTGCCGGCGGGGCGGATCGGTGTCGATGACCGGCTGCGCACCGCGCTCGCGCATGTCTATGCGCCGGGCGACGTGAATGGGCGCAGCATGCTGTTTCACTCCGCCGTCTGCCAAAGCGTGATCGTCGCGGAGGCGATTTTGAGCGACGGCCAGGCCCCGGCGCGGATGAATTTCGCCGCCGTCCCCTTCACCGTCTTCACCGAACCGGAAGTCGCCTGGGTGGGTGTGACGGAGGCGCAAGCGGCGCGGCAAAATATTCCAGTGGTGACCTCGACTTACGATTTTCGCACCGATTCGCGGGCGCAAATTTTCGACGAGATGGAGGGTTTTTTGACGCTCGTTTTCGCCAAGCGCGGCGGCAGCCTGATCGGTGCCCAGGTCGCCGGGCTCGACGCGGCCCAGGTCATCGCGCCGCTGGCGCTCGCCGTCCACACCGGCACGACCGCCTCGACCCTGAGCGTTATGGCCTTCCCGCACCCGATGGTCACAGAGGGTATCAACAAGGCGGCGCGGGCGGTGCGGCTCTGAGCGGGCGGCGCCATGTGTGAGTTGCTCGGCATCGCTGCCTCGGTTCCGATCAGCGCCCGCTTCTCGCTGCGGCGGCTGGCGCGGCATGGCCGGGGGGCGGGCGCGCCGATCGATGGCTGGGGCGTCGTTTTTCATGACGGCACCGATGCGCGCTGCTATCGCGAGCCGGAGCCGGCGGGGAAAAGCGCCTGGCTCCGCTTTCTCGAACGCCATCAGCCGCCGGCGCGCATCGTGATTTCCCATATCCGGCTGGCAACCGCCGGGACGGTTGCGCTGCGGAACACCCATCCTTTCGTGCGCGAACTCGGCGGGCGTATCCACAGTTTCGCCCATAACGGCCGTCTGCCCGGGATCGAGACGCTGGCCGGCGGCGAGACGAGCTGTTTTCATCCCGTGGGAGAGTCAGATTCCGAGCGCGCCTTTTGCCTTCTCCTCAGCCGCCTCGCGCCGTTATGGCGCGGCGCCGTGCCGTCTGCTGCGGCGCGGCTTGCGGTGATCAAGCGTTTCGCGTCTGATCTCCGCGCGCTGGGGCCGGCCAATTTCCTCTATTCCGACGGCGACTATCTCTTCGCGCACGCGCATCGCCGGCATCAGCGCAGCGGGCGGATCGAGCCGCCGGGCCTCTGGCATCTCGCCTGCCCGTGTGCTGATGCCGGAATGGCGGTGCGTGAGGCCGGCGTCGCCCTGGTCGCGGGCGCGGCGCCGCACCCTGTCGATGTCTTTGCGAGCGTGCCGCTCTCGGGCGCGCCCTGGCGCCCGCTCGCCGAAGGCGACGTGGTGATGGTGCCGGCCGAGGCGCCGGCCAACGTCTCGATCAGCGGGCAGCCTGGCTGACCTTCGGCCTCGCCGCGGGCGTCGCATTGCGCGATCAAAGCGCTCAACGCCTTCTGCATTGCGCGCAAATCGGCGATCTTGCGCCTAATTCCGGCGAGATGGGTGCTTGCGAGGTCTTTCACCTCGGCGCAGGGCACGGCGCTGGCCTCAGCGAGGCGCAGCAACGCGCGCACCTCATCGAGGGTGAAGCCGAGTTCGCGACAGCGCAGGATAAAGAGCAGGCGCTGATGATGCGCGGGGCCATAGGTCCGATAGCCGTTGGCGGCGCGTGGCGGCGCGGCCAGCAGCCCGGCTTTCTCATAATAGCGGACGGTTTCGAGATGGCAGCCGGCACGCTGGGCGAGTTCGCCCCGCGTTATGAGCCGTTTCGGGAGCGGTGTCGGAGACATCACCGATGCGTGATTTTGCCGCACGAAAAAACTCCTTGAGCCTGTAGTCACTACAAGGACTAGGGTATCGCCCGAGCAGACGCGTGGCAAGCCGCCGAACCGGCTTTGCGCTCGCCGCGCCCATTGGGAGAGTGTGATGAAGACAGCAAAGCGTGCTTGGATCGCCTTTGGCGTTGGCGCCGCGATGGTCGGCGTGAGCGCCGCCGTCTCGCTCAGTTGGGCACAACCGGCGCAACCCAAAGGCACGATGGGGCCGATGAATGGCCCGGCGCCGGCGAACGCGCGCGCCGTTGATGCGCCGCTCCTCATCGATGGCAAAACCGTGCCGCTCGAGACGTTCAGCGGCCAGCCGGTGATGGTCTGGCAGGTCGCGACCTGGTGCGGAAGCTGCGCCGTCGGTCTCAAGACGATGGCGCAAAACCTCGCCCTGATCGACGCCTCTCATCTCAAGGTCATTATCCTCAGAGATTATCAGAACGGCGGCTATCCCGGCGAGACCATGGAAAAATTCGTCGCGGCCAACGCCCCGGCGCTGCTTCACGATCCCCATATCGTCATCGGCGAGGACACGGAGGCATTCTTCAACCAATACAACCCGCATCATTACGTCGATGTCTATCATCTGATCGGCGCGAACGGCGACATCGTCGCCATCTCCTCAGCGCCCTCGATGACCTTCGACAAGATCAAGCAGTTCATCACCGCCGAGGGAAACTCATGAGTGCGGCGCTGTCTGAGCGGGCGCTCAGCGTGCCGCGCGCGCTCACGATCGTCCTCGCCTCCCGGCGCGCCAAGATCGCAACCGGCGCCGTGTTCGTGCTCTTGACCGTCTTCTACGCGATGCTGTTGCCGGCGACCTATACCAGCGGCGTCATCGGGCTGGTTTCGCTCCGCTATCTGACGCCGGGGATGCTGGGGCTCGCGCTCGTGATGGCAGCGCTTCTGGCGCTGACCGTCAGTCTCGGGGTCTATGGTTTTCAGCAGGGGGCGGGTGCGAAGCCAGCGGGGAGCGTGGTGGGCGCCATTCTCGCGGCGCTGCCGCCATTGCTGTGCTGCTCGCCGATATTGCCGCTCGCGATCGCCATGGTCGCCGCGGTGTTGCCGGCCGCCGGCTCCTTCGGCGTGCCGTTTCAGGGCTTCATCGCCACCCACGAAGCAACCCTCTACGCCATCGCGATCGCCCTGATGGCCTGGGGCCTCTATGGCAACGCGCGGCGTGTGCTCTCTTGCCCGCATTGCCTGCTCCCCCGCAGCACAGCCGATGCCGGCTGCGCCATTCCGACGAGAAAATAAGGAAAGAAATCCTATGGCTGACTGTTGTGCGGCGCCCGGCGCGGGCGCATCGACCCCGGATCTCGTGGTGATCGGCGCCGGCTCGGCGGGATTTTCGGCGGCGATCCGGGCGAGCGAACTCGGCGCGCGCGTCGCCTTGATCGGGTCGGGGACGATCGGCGGCACCTGCGTCAATATCGGCTGCGTGCCGTCCAAAACGCTGATCCGCGCCGCCGAGACGCTGCATCAGGCGAGGGCGGCGGCGCGTTTTGCCGGGATCGCGGCGGCGGCGCGCTTGACCGATTGGTCGGCGCTGGTCGCGCAGAAAGATGCCTTGGTCGCCGATCTGCGCGAGGCGAAATATGCCGCCCTGCTGCCCGAATACGAGGGCATCCGCTATGTCGCGGGCGCCGCCCGCTTCACCGCGGGCGGCCTCGTTGCCGGCGATGAGCATTTCCCCGCCGCGCGCGTCGTCATCGCCACCGGCGCCGCACCGGCGATCCCAGCGATTCCAGGCATCAACGAGGTGCCCTATCTCACCAGCACCTCGGCGCTCGCGCTCGCGCGGCTGCCGCGTTCGCTGGTGATCATCGGTGGCGGGGTCATCGGCTGCGAATTGGGCCAGATGTTCGCGCGCTTCGGCGTCGCCGTCACCCTCGTCTGCCGCTCGCATCTCCTGCCCGGCTTCGCGCCAGAGGTGGTCGCGGCGCTGACCGGCCATCTGCGTGAGGAAGGCATCACCATCCGCTGCGGCGTTGCCTATCAGCGCATCACGCGTGATGCGGCGGGCATCGCCCTCGCCGTGACGGCCGATGGCCGGCCGGAAACCATCAGCGCCGAGCAGGTTCTGGTCGCGACCGGGCGGGCGCCGAACAGCGCCGGGCTCGACCTCCATGCCGCCGGCATCGCGACCGACGCGCGCGGCGCCATCACCGTCGATGAGTTTCTCGCAACCTCGCGCCCTGGGGTTTATGCCGCCGGCGACGTCACTGGCCGCGACCAGTTCGTCTATATGGCGGCCTATGGCGCGAAGCTCGCGGCCGAGAATGCGCTGGCCGGCAATGCCCGCCGCTATGACGCAAGCGCCATGCCGGAGGTAGTGTTCACCGACCCGCAAGCGGCGCGTGTCGGCCTCACCGAAGCCCAAGCCCGCGCCGAGGGGCACGCGGTGCGTACGGTGACGCTGGCGCTCGATCAGGTGCCGCGGGCGCTCGCCGCGCGCGATACCCGCGGGCTGATCACGCTGGTCGCCGAGGAGGGCAGCCTGCGCTTGCTCGGCGCGCACATCCTCGCGCCAGAAGGGGCGGATGCGATCCAGACGGCGGTGCTCGCGATCAAGCACCGGCTGACCGTCACCGATCTCGCCGAAACCCTGTTTCCCTATCTCACCACCGTCGAGGGACTGAAACTCGCAGCCCTCGGCTTCACCAAAGACGTCGCCAAACTCTCCTGCTGCGCCGGGTAGGGGTTTTCCCCCGCGCGGTCGCTATCGGGCAGCGGCGGCGCGGGCGGCGGCGAATTCGCTATTCCATGGCCGCGCACCGCGTGTAGAGTGACGCGGTGCGCGCATTATTGATCTGCCCCGATACCCCGCCAGATGCGGTAAACCAAGCCGGCGGTACGCGGCGGCTTGGCCTTTTCGTGGACGCGATTGGCCGGATCGCCAATGAAATCGAGATGCTCTTTCTCGTTCCCGAAAATTTCATTCGGGAGGCGCCGGACGAGGCAACGCTATCCCGCCAGCAATCGGCTTTCTGGGGGCAGAATATCCGGGTGACCCTCGCGCCGCTCGACCGGAGAAAGGAAAACAACCTCAACCATTATGTGCTGCCCTCGCTCTCGGTCCGGCATCACCCGTTTTTTTCTGCCTATTCCGGGCCGCGACAGGTGGCGGCGATTACTGCGCAGTTGCAGCGAAAACCCGATCTCGTCTTCGTGCAAAGGCTCGCGGCGATGTCCCCGGTTTTGCAGACGAGAGCGGCTTTGCCGCCGATTTTCTTTGATCTCGATGACGTCGAACACAAAGCGCGGCTGCGCTCGGCGCTGGCGCCGCCGCGCTATCTCGGGAAATACGCCTATCTCTCGCAGATTCCGGCGATCCATCTGGCGGAACGGCGCGCGGCGCGGCTGGCGCGGGCGGTGTTCGTGTGCTCGGAACTCGATCAACGTTATCTCGGCGCGCTGGGGTTGCGGCGGGTGCATGTCGTACCGAACGCGGTGCCGCTGCCGCAAAAGCGGGAATATCGCGTCGTTCAAGAGCCAACGATCCTCTATCTCGGCAATTATGGCCATGCGCCGAATATCGGCGCCGCCGAGCGGCTGATCCGCCGCATTTTCCCGGCGGTGCGGGCCAGGGTGCCGGGTGCGCGGCTGCTGATTGCGGGGAGCCCTGCGGCGGCGTTGCCGTCTTCGAAAAATCCACCTGAGGGCGTGAATTTCCTCGGCTTCGTTCCCGATCTTCAGGCGCTTTACGCCGCATCGCGGGTGGTATGCTGCCCGATCACCGAGGGCGGAGGAACCAGGGTCAAGATCGTCGAGGCCGGCGCCTATGGCCGGCCGGTGGTCTCAACGCGCGTCGGCGCCGAGGGGCTGAATTTCGTTGCCGACCGAGAAATCATCCTGGCCGAGAGCGACGACGACCTCAGCCGCGCCTGCATCGCGCTGTTGAATGACGCCGAACGGTGCGAAAAGATCGGCGTCGTCATCCAAGAAAAAGTGTATCAGGCATACAACCCAGAGCGGATCGTCGAGTCGATCACGAACTTAATTAAGCGTGGCCTATAGCCGGCTCTTGTTGATCATATAGAGATCGAATTCGATCAGGCGCGGGAAATGCCCTTCGTTGTTCGGAAAAATCCCACTCATGACAAAATCCCTAGCTTCGAGATAATCGATAATGTCTTTGTAAACGGGCGCATTTTGATATATCGGTACCACCGACACCTCTACTTGCAAGGCGGGAATAGCGGCGAGGCTGCGAGAGGCACCTTTGAGAACTTCTAGATCGAATCCTTGAGTATCTACCTTCAAGTAGACGTTCTTCTTGTGGTATTTTCGATTAATCTCATCATAAACTTCGTCAACCGTACGGGTTTTCACCATAACTTTTTCTCGCACGACGTTGAGATCAACAAACAATTTGGTGTCGTCGTGTTTTGGATCTCGAAATGAATTGAGTTCTGTGTTCTCCATCACGTTAAATTCGAATTCGCCGTTTTCTGAGCCCAACGCGATAT